>NZ_JBSFTV010000023.1:0-133785 GCF_053591455.1 Streptomyces sp. NPDC003016 | reverse complement strand
GGTTCACACCCCCTTCGGGGCCCTCCCGGGGGGGGGGCGCGGCCCGGCGCCCCCCCCCCCGCCGCACTGGTCAGTCGCCAGGCACCCTGGTGGGTACGTCGAACCAACTGGTCGCGAGTTTCGCGATCTGGTCATCCGTCAGCGCGCCCTGGAACACCCAGGTGTCGTCCACCATGCCGGGGAAGTAGCCGCCTGCCCTGGTGCCTGTGCCGGACCGGCCGACTTGAAGCGAGGCCGCCTTGAAAGCGAGTGCGTCTTCCGCCCATGGCACCAGATCCGCGCATGCCGGATCGTCGTTCTCGCCGTTGCCGTCGGCGTCCTGGCAGGTCACTTCGGCCAGTACGCCGTTGACGTACAGACGCGCCTCCTTCGCGAATCCGTCGTAGGCCAACGCCAGATGGTTCCACTCGCGGGCGTCATAGAACTCACCGTTGTCTGCCTTGACCACGGCCGCGTCAGTGGCGTCCTTGTCTGCCACCGACAGCTGCCAACGGCCATGGTTCGCCTCCGGGTCCGCGGCGTCAGGCACGAAGCGCACCGCGAACGCGCTCTGCTTGGTGCCCTCCGCACTGGCCACTGCCACCGCGTCCTTGGGCATTGCCGCCGCCTGCGCCCAGGCAGTGAGCGTGAAGCTGCCTGACGTATCAACTGGAACAGTGCTGGTCGCGGCGTAGCCGCTCGTACCGTTCAGTTGCAGGGCACCGAAGTCGATGTTTGCCGCGTCCGACTTCGAAGCCCCTCCGTACAGCGTGAGCGCATTGCCCGTGCCGGCGGCATCCGGGGTAGTGACCGGAGCGGTACCGGCCGTCTCCTCGAAGTTCCAACGGCTCTTCACCAGCGGACGCTGCTTGAACAGCTGCTGCACCTCGCCGGCCGAAACGGGCCGGTCGAAGAGCCTGACGTCGTCGATCTGGCCGGGGAAGTACGCGCCGGGCTGACCACCGTACGAGCCGGCGCCGATCTGCACGGCGCCGCCCGCGTACCACGTCGAGGACACACTCGTGGGAGGACCGGCGAGCGTGCCGTTCACATAGAGCGTCAGGGTGTTGGCCACGGTGTCATGCACACCGGCCACGTGCACCCACTCCCCGCCCCGTGCACTCTTGCCCTCGGCCTCGATGGCACGGATGGGCGCGGCGTCAGGGGTGTCTGCGGAGTACTGGTTGAACGCCCATCGGTCATAGGCGGCGGAGTAGTACAGCTCGAAGCCCGGCTTGTGCGTGCCTGCCTGCGTCGCAATGATCGCCGCGTGGTCCGGCTTCGTCTTGGGGAGTTTCACCCAAGCCGAGACCGCGAAGCTACGCAGGTTGTTCACGAGCGGTCGCCCCGTGCTGGCGTAGTCGTCCTGACCGTCGAACGTGGTCGCCGCATCCGCGACACCTGCCGCGCCGGTAGTCGGAGTCCCGTGGTACTTGGCAGACATCACCTCTGGCGTGCCGGTCAGCGTCGTTGCGGCGGCTTCCTCGTCCATCGGGAAGACGGCACGTGCCGGCCGGGCGGAGATGAGCGATTCCTTTCCGTTCAGTCGCGTCACTTCGCCCTGCGCCAGCGGCTTGTCGAAGATCTGCAACTCGTCGATGGAGCCCGGGAAGAAGCTTCCGGGCTTGCCGCTGTAGGAGCCGGCTCCGATCTGCAGACCGCGCCGGGCATCCCATGGTGAGTCGTACGTGATGGTGCCGGCCAGTTCACCGTCGACGTAGAGCTTCATCTCGTCGTAAGTGGCGCTGTAGGTACCCACCAGGTGGGTCCACTTGCCGACCGTGGCGCCTCCTGCGGAGGCCTGCATGACTCGAGTGATGCCCGCATCAGCGGTGTCTGCCTGGTACTGGTTGAACGCCCACCGGTCATACGCCTTGGAGTAGTACAGCTCAAACCCCGGTGCGTGATTGCCTGGCTGAGCGGCGATGATTGCCGCGCCGTCAGGGGCCTTGGAGAGCTTGGCCCAAGCCGAGACCGAAAACCCGGTCTCGGTGCTCACCGTGGGGATGTCGGTCTTGGCGTAGTCGTCCACCCCGTCGAAGCTCACGGCTGTTCCCTTGGCCCCCGGAACCTTGGGTGTGGGGCCGCCTGACAGGGATGCGGTGTATACCCCCGCGCCCCCCTTCGCCTCCGTGGCGCCGGCTCCCTCGTCCATGGACCAAGCCGCGCGCTCGGGCTGGCCTGCCTTGACCCTGAAGCGGTAACCAGTAGCTGCTGAAACGTTTCCTGCTGCGTCGAACGAGGAGACGTAGAGCGTGTTCACCCCTATCTTGGGCGGCAGTATCCGCAGTGTCCTGGCGGCACCGTTCGTCGTGCTGATCGAGTTGCTGGAACTGGGATTGACATTGAGGCCGTACCAGTACTTGGTGACCTGCGTGTCGTTGGCCTTGATCTCGAACGTTCCGTACTTGCCCATCCCGTCGAACCACGGGTCGTCCGGGTCTTCGGTCTTTGAGGCGGGATACTCGTCCGAGAAGATCACCGGTGAACTCGGAGCCTTGGTGTCGTAGTAGAAGTAACAGCCTGTCGGGTCGCCTGCGTACGACCACGGCGAGTACTGTGCGCCGTCATATGTGCGGACGTGCCAGTTGACCTGCTTGTTCTCCGGGATGACCGATGATGGCAGGTCGATCGAGAAGTCTGAGCCGGATCTCTTGGCAGTGGTCAAGGTGGGTTTCCACGCCCCGCTGTCCCATGTCGCCTGGAACTGCACCGACACCCTGTCGCCGTCGGGGTCGGTGATGTTGTCGGCGTAGACCTTGCCGAGGCTGCGGATGCGCTTGGCGCTCTCCGGCCTCTTGCAGGTGTCGCTGTATTGCATGCTCAGTTGCGACATCTTGACCTGGGACGGCGGCCGGTTGTACTTCACCCGCAGAAATGCCTTGTCGGAGAAACGCTTCCAAGCGTCCGCGTCCGACTCGTTGGACGCCCGCAGGCCGAACGTCATCGACGGGTCCCTGTCGTCGGCAGCAGCCTGCACGGCCGACCTCACCGAGAACTCGGCATCCTTGGCCTCGCAGCCTTCGTAGCCGTAGGCGAACGATTTGGAGGACAGTTCCTTGATCCAGAATCCGGATGCGTTCTGGGAGTTCCACGTGGTCGAGGTCGATATGCCCTTCGTCTGCCACAGCTCCACGGACCGGTCCGCACATGAGGCAGACCAGGTGTTTCGCACCACGAACTCGGCCGACAGGATCGACTTGCCGGCGAACTTCGAGACGGGGATCTGATAGAAGACCCGTTTGGTGTCGTGCGGCGCGCAGTACGACCAGCCGCAGTAGCCCACGCCTTCGGTCGATTTGCCGTTGAACTTCCACTGCGGGGACGAGGCCCAGTACTTCGAGGCCATGGTCCACGATGTCGCCCGTGGCGAGTACCACTGCGGGTCAATGAACACCGGATACACGGTGTCCTTGCCCTTCAGCACCTCTGTGTCCGGGGTCAGGACCAGCTCGTCGCCACCGGCCGGGATCTCTACACCGACCGGTGCGAGTTGCCCCGACTCTCCCGCTCCAGGCTCTCCACGCGACTGGTCATCGTTGGCCGCTACCAGGGCCCGAGTGGCCGAGACGGGAGCAGCTGAGGCGTTCTCACCCTCGCTCGAGTCCCACATCACCGGCGTCGACGCTTCGAACACCGCGTTTTCCGCGCCCGCGTCCAGTGCCTGCAGGCCGCCCTCGGCGGTTTCCTTGATGTTCAACCCATGAGCAGCCAGCTTCAGGCGCAGCTTCGCCAGGTCACTACTGGCTGCCGCCTTCGCGCTCTTGACCACCAGAAGATGGGAGAAGCCTTCCGGTGAAGCGATCAGCCGCAGGTCTACACCCGGAAGAACATGCGCATAGGTCGCCGTGTCGCCTTCAAGCGTCGGCTTGGGCAACGGCTTCGGCCAGGACAGCTCCATTTCGCGGCCGGCTTTCTCCAGCCGCACCATTGGCCCCCTGCCACCACCTGAGAACGCCACTTCTACGGTGACCGCCTTGGGAGCAACCATCCCGTTGGCGGCGATTGTCAGTTCCGTGTCGACCGGCTTCCACGCGCCGTCCACGCGTGCCCACACCGGGCGCAGGTACTCCCGCGCCTCAAGGTCTCCCTCTGGCGTCGCGAAGGTCTCGCTGGTTTCGCTCCGACGCGAGGCGACCTCCACGGCCCTACCTGACCGCCTGGCCTCCGCGAAAGCCTCTGCCTCGGAATGAGCACCCTCGGGCGCCTCGGCCTTGTCAGCCGCATCGGCACTCCGGGCGTGCGGAACCAAGGCCATCGCACCGGACACGGGCAGCAAGCCAACCAGCAAAGCCGCACTGAGTGCCAAGCCCCCGGCTCCGCCCACAGACAGGCGCCTCCATGCTTTGGACACTATCCCCCCACTGTTAACCCATTGATGTGCGGGGAAGACAACTACACGTGCACGCATCCTCACAACCCGCATACAGGACAAAGGGTGTCCGGTTCCATGCGAGACCAGTGGCGTTGATCACAGTTTTGCTTTGTGGGACGAGTTTGTGCGACCCTCATCATTTCTTCAGCACTGAGTAGCCGCACTTTTGTGTCGCCGAGTGCAAAGGGCCGCACAACACGCGGCAGTTCGAGTGGGTTCAGGTGGATGCGCCCGTCAACGTACGCAAGTGGCTGCTCGATGCGGCACACACCCACCCGCCCCCGAAAGAGGCGCAAACTCGCCGCTGCCGCTCATTGGTCAACTGCCATAGGATCCCGCAGACATCTCCGATCATTTGATCCGAAGAAAACCGGGGAACTTCCATGTCCTATGACCGACTCAGCCGCCGTGGTTGGCTGGCCGCCACTGCAGGCGTAGGCGCGTCGCTCATCACCGGCTCGGCCGTTGGATCCGCCTCGGCCGCCGAAGTGCCCCCGCCGAGCCCATATGCGACCAAACTTCCGCACCAGATCGAAGCCGAGACACTCATCGAGTATCTGCGGATGCGTCCCTGGAGCGACGACGCCAACCGCTACAAGACAGCAGGAGAGTTCCCCGACGAGAACTCCTCGGTCGTCTGGGGCACACCCGGGCAGCCGAAGCAGTTCTCCGCGTTCGCACAGTGCTCGTCCTTCATCACCCTGGTCCTGCAGCGCGCCTACGGCACCGGCACGGCGTACGGATGGGCAACAAGGGAGTACTTCAGCCAGTACTTCAACACCGAGGCCGGAAAGTTCTACCCGACGGCCGAAAAATTCCGTGAGGGCTTCGCAAACGCTGCGAGCATCCCCCATTTCACGGCAGTCACCAAACCGGTCAACCTCCGCCCCGGGGACCTCGTCGCCCTGGACTACGACCCGGCAACCACCACCGAGCCGTACACCGGACACATCGTGATGATCCGGGAACGCAAGGGGACATGGGCGTCGTCGGCGGACAGCGAGGTCGGCAGCGATGCTGTCCCCTACGTCTTCGAGATCATCGACTGCACCAGCAACCCGCACGGTAACCCCGCCGGTTCCGAAACCGCCGAGGCCACCTACCGCGGTTTCCCCGACACCCGCATCGAGGAGATACCCGGCGGGACCCCCGAGTGGATCGAGCACGACGGCACCGGCTACGGCCACATGGTGTTCTACGGGGACGCCACCACGAAACTCTTCGCCGGCTACCGCTGGGGCGTCAACTCCCCCACCGCCCACAAGGTGACCGCACGCCCCATCGCCGCGGCCCGCGTCTACCTCACCTGACGCGCCGGGAAGCGCGCCCAGGGCGGGGCCGGTCGGCGCTCAGCGCAGCTCTTCCGGGCAGGCCGTGCCCCGCGTCAGACCGTAGGGGGCCGCCAGCCGGTACACGCCGGGTGCGGGGGCGAGCAGTTGCGTCCACTCGTCCCCCGCCGCGTCCTCGTCCGCCTTCATCAGGCAGCCGTTGGGGTTGGTGAACGTCCGGTCCGCCGCCTCCCCCCGGGCCTTCGACTCCGGGGTCTCGGCCGGCGGTTCGACGCGCTCGCCCTCGGCGTCGACCAGGCCCAGCCACGGCGAGTACGGGATGCGGATCAGCACCCGGCCCGCGCTCTTCACCCGGATCGTCAGCTCGCCCGCGCCCGCGCGGTCCACCGTCGCGGGCGGATCGGCCAGCGGCGTCGGGTCGTCGACCCGGAAGAGCCGCCAGTTGGCGTCGCCCCAGACCTGTTCCAGGTAGGGCAGGCCGGAGCGCACGAGCTCGTACTCCTGGGTGGCTCCGCTCGGGTCCGGGTTGCCCGTGGGCAGTACGACGTAGTGCACGGCCCAGCGGTACAGCCACTCCCGGTAGGTGTCGGAGCGGAGCGTGTCGTCGTAGAAGAGGGGGTTGCGCTCCATGTCGGCCTGCCGGTTCCAGCCGCGTGCGAGATTGACGTACGGGGCGAGCGCCGAGGCTTCCCGGTGACTGCTGGCCGGGACCACCTCGACCCGGCCCTTCTCCGCACCGACCTCCTGCAACTGGTTGACCAGCGGCGCCAGTTCACGCGTCCAGGACGCCGTCGGGGCGGTACGGACGATGTCGTCGACGCTCTTGACGCCGATCCAGGCGTGGAAGCCGAGGAAGGCGACCACGACGGCGTACCACTTGACGGTCCGGGGCGCGGTGAACGGCAGCGCCGCCAGCAGGACGACACCCGCGAACACCATCGCCAGGCGGGACACGTTGCTGCCGATCTGCGAGTCGATCAGCCAGGTCAGGAGCACCCCGACGGCATAGACGGCGGCTCCCGTCCGTACCGTCTTCCAGTCCTCGGGCACGAGCACGAGGACCAGTACGCCGAACAGGAACGGCAGCGAAGCCGTCCCGAAGGACATCGGCTGCGTACCGGAGAACGGGAACAGCCAGGAGGACACGGCGACGACGAGGACCGGCGCGAGGCCGAGCGCGTAGGCACCGGGGCGCCGCTTGTTCAGGAACAGCGCCGCCGCGACGACGCCGAGGAACAGGCCGGCGACCGGGCTGCTCGCCGTCGCGAGACCGGCCAGCGGCGCGGCGACGGCCGCCTTCGCCCACCGGTTCGCGGCCCAGCGGCGCGGCCAGCAGAACACCGCGGCGACCGCGCCGAGCGCGAACATCATGCCGAGGCCGAAGGTGACGCGCCCCGACAGGGCGTTGCAGAGGAAGGCGAAGACCCCGGCGAGCGAGCACCACAGGGGATTGCGGACCGCCTTGACACGGGCCAGGATCAGCGCGGTCAGGGCGGCCGACACGGTGCCGACGATCATCATCGTCGTACGGACGCCGAGGACCGACATCAGGTACGGCGAGACCACGCTGTACGAGACGGGGTGCATCCCGCCGTACCAGGCGAGGTTGTACGCGGAGTCGGGGTGGCGGCCGACGAACTCGGCCCAGGCGTCCTGCGCGGCGAGGTCGCCGCCGCTGTTCGCGAAGAAGAAGAACCAGACGACGTGGACCGCCGCCGCGGCGGCCGTCGCGATCGTCACGGGGTGCCGGAGGACGTGGCGGAGGCGGCCGCCGTCCCCGGCGGGGGAGGCGGGGCCGGGCCCGGTGGGCCGGGGCGTGGACACGGGGGTGCGACGTGGCGCCGCACCGTCGGGTGTGCCGCCCTGGGTGCCGCTCCGTGTACCACTGCGTGTGCCGGAGTCGCTGCTGTCCTCGTCCTCGTCCGCGCCCTTGGCGCGCGTGGGCCCAGCGGTGGTCATTACTGCTCTCCCCGTCTTCCCCGGGTACCGACAAACCCCCCGACGTGTACAAGGACGCCGTTGTCGCGTCCCGCAGTTGCCCGGACGCTAACACGGAGCGCACGTGGCGCTGCCGCCGGTTCCCGGGACCGGCGGCAGCACTTCGCTCAACGCCCGGACGTCAGCCGACGCGGGTCAGCTTGGCGCCGAAGTCCGGCTCCGCCAGGTCCTGCTGCAACGCGACCGGGACCTTGACCTGACTGGCCCCCTCGCCCACGGTCAGCATGCCGACCTCGGTCCCGGCCTCGGCCGAGTGCGGAACGGCCGAGCCGCCGTCGGACAGTTCGAGCTGCACCTCCAGGCCCGCCCAGCCGACCGCCTTGACGTCCTTCGTCGCGACGACCGGCGTCGTACCGCCCAGCCCGTCGTCGACCGTGCCGACCACGTCACCCTTCTTCACGAGCGTCCGCGAGGTCAGCGCGTCCTGCGTGGCGAGCATCAGTTCCTTGCTCGCCCCGATGGCGGTGCCGAGGATCGGCGTGGCGTGCTGGGCGAGGACCGCACCGACGATCAGCTGGTCGGTCTCGCCGACCATCTTGTGCGCGGCGAACAGCAGGTTGCCGCCGGCCTTGGTCGTGCTGCCGGTCTTGATGCCGAGCGCTCCGTCGTACGGAACGAGGTCGTTCCAGTTGCGCCAGCTCCTCCCCGAGGGGTCCGTCCAGGACGGCAGCTTGGTGATGTCCAGGAACGCCGGCATCTCCACCAGCTCCAGACCGAGCTTCACCTGGTCCTCGGCCGTGCTCACCGTCGTCGCGTCGAGACCGGACGGGTCGGTGTACGTGGTGTTCGTCATCCCGAGGTCCTTGGCGGCGTCGTTCATCTTCTCGACGAACGCCTCCTCGGAACCCGCGTCCCAGCGCGCGAGCTGGCGCGCGATGTTGTTTGCGGACGGAATCATGATGGCCGCGAGCGCGTCGCGCAGGGAGAGCTTGTCACCCTCCTTGACGGTGTTGAGCGTGGACTCGTTGTCCGTCTTGTCCAGCTGCCCCTCGGTCTCGCCCTTCGCGTCGATCTCGATCGACGGGCCGTTCTCGCCCCTCTTCAGCGGGTGCTCCTTGAGGATGACGTACGCCGTCATGGCCTTCGTCACGCTGGCGATCGGTACGGGCGTCTGCTCGCCGGACGAGCCCAGGGAGCCCGCCCCCGACGCCGCCATGAACGCCTGGCCCTTCTCGGGCCACGGCAGCGAGGGCTTCTCGCCGTCGAACGTGAACGTCTGCTCCGCGGTCATGGTCAGCTGCGGTTCGGGCAGCGGGCGCACGGCCTGTACGACGGCGAAGACGACCACCAGCAGGAGGACCAGCGGCGTCCAGATCTTGACCCGCCGCACGGCGGTCCTGACCGGGGTCTCCGGCGGTGGCGGGGTGTTCGTCAGCTCGGCGAGCAGGTCGAGCGGCGGCCTGGGCGGCAACGGCTGCTGCCGGGTGCGCTCGGCCTCCGGGAGGGAGGCGGGTGCGGTGGATGCGGCAGGCGCGGCGGATGCGGCCGAGGCAGCCGGCGCGGCCGGGGCGCTGCGCGGCCTTCCGGCCGGCGGCCGGACGGTGTCCGGCTTCAGCGGCACGAACTGGCTGGTGCGCTCGGTGGCGGACTCGGGCCTGCTCACGGTCTTCAGCGCGGTGGTCGGCCGGTCCACGGTCCGGCGCGGCCGCACGGCCTTG
Organism: Streptomyces sp. NPDC003016; assembly: GCF_053591455.1. Taxonomy (NCBI): domain Bacteria; kingdom Bacillati; phylum Actinomycetota; class Actinomycetes; order Kitasatosporales; family Streptomycetaceae; genus Streptomyces; species Streptomyces sp. NPDC003016. Next base: position 124,486 of record NZ_JBSFTV010000023.1, on the reverse strand, counting down.
AACACCGCCGTCGCCTGGTCCGCCCCGTCGTCGGAGTCGCCCTCGGCTCCCTCGGGTGCCCGGTCCCGCTCGACCGGTTCGGACGTACCGGCCTTATCAGGCTTGACGGACCTAACGGATGTGTCGGACGTATTGGACGTGCTGGATTCGGAAGAATCCGCCGCGGGTTCGTCGCCGTCGGCGCCGGCCGGTGCGCCCCCGTCCACCGACGGCTCGTCGGCGCCGGGTGCCGCAACCGCTTCTTCCGCTTCTTCCGCTTCTTCCGTTTCTTTCGTTTCTTTCGTTTCTTCCGCGCCGTCAGCCTCGTCGCCGTGAACCCCGGTCGCGGCCTCGTCCTCGGCTCCGGCCTCGGCTCCGCCCTCGCCCTCGACTCCGTCCCGAGCCTCGGCTCCGGCCTTGCCCTCGCCCTCAGCCTCGCCCTCGCCCCCGTCCCCGTCGGCAGCCGGAGCCGCACCCGACGGGTCCCGGTCGTCCGGGTCCCCTGTCGCCACCCACGCCGCCACCGCCGCCCGAAGGCGTGCGTCGCCTTCCGGCGCGCCCGGCGAGGCGCCCGGCTCCTCGGGGACACCCGGCGCCTCCGGCGCGCTCTCCGACTCCTCCAGGGCCTTGCCCGGGGCCCCCTCGGGGGCCTCCTCGGCCTCCCCGGAGACTTCCCCGGCCTCCTCGGGAGCCTGCGGCTCCTCCGGTTCCGTTCTCGTGGGCATCTTGAAGACCGCCGTCGGCTGATCCACGCGGTCGCGGCCTTCCGGCTCCGGCTTCGCAGCCGGTTCGGCCGAACCGGCCGGTTCCCGGAGAACGGCGAGCCGCGGATCGCGTTCACCCGGCGCCGTCCCCCCGGACGACTTCCGCTGCTCCGACTTGTCGGGGGACTCGCCCGCCACCGATGCCTCCTTCATACGCGCTTGCGCATACGCCCGCTGTCCGATGTCCGAACCATGTACCAGTGTCCTGTCTGAGACCCGGACTTCCTCGCTAGACGAGAACGACATACCTGCCGGTTCCCTCGCAAAGCGCCCAGGCGCTCTCGACAGATGAATGTGAGAGGGGTCACCCTGTCACTCATCCACGCGGGGAGGCATGGATGGGCAGGAGTCGCAGAACACTTCCGGAGGAGCTTCTGCTGCTCGCTCTGGACCCGGCAACGGGTACCACAGCGCAGCCGCAGTCGCTCGACCTCGGCCTGGCCGGGGCACAGCTAGTAGAGCTGGCTCTGGCAGGACGGATAGCCCCAGACGGGGATCGTATCGCCGTGGTGATGGCACGGCCGACAGGAGATCCGACATTGGACTCCGCACTGGAACTGCTGCGCAGGCGCGGCAGCCCGGTCCGGGCGGTCCACTGGATCGGCGGGCCCCGGCTGGGGCTCCGCCAGACGTATCTCTCGCATCTGGAACGGTGCGGCATGGTGCATGCCGTGGCGGGGCAGATGTGCGGGGTGCTGCCGACGACTCGCTACCAGGCGACGGAATCGGTGATCTGCCGGGAGATCAGGACCCGGCTGGACAACGCGATCCGCACCGGCGTACCGCCGGACCCGCGGACCGCGGCGCTCGCCGCGCTCGCTCACGCAGTGGGGCTCGGCAAGCATCTCTACCCCGGCAACGAGGGGCGCTCATCACGCTCCCGCCTCCGGGATCTGATCAGGCACGACCCCATGGGCGGTCTCGTGGCGCACGCCGTGATGGACGTCCAGAACGGTGTGGCCGCACAGCCCCGCCGGACACCCGCAGCGGGAGGCCGGCCGCAGCCGTCCGTACCGATGCAATCGCAATCTCCGCCGCAGGCGCAGTCGCACCGCGACGGCATGACGCGCCTCGCGGCGCACTGAGCCGGGCCGCAGTACCAGCACCGCCCGGGCAGCACCCGCAAGACCAGCACCGATGCCGCACCGACGTCCCCAAGACCCGGTTCGGGAGCCGCACCGAAGCGCGCGGGGTGGTGGACCGGCCGTCCAGACCTTCCTGGACCGGACCGGACCGCCACCCCGCGCACTCGTGCCTGCACCGCGTGTGGTCATTTTCCAGCGCGGCGGCGAACAATGGTGGCAGTCTGCTGAGCAGTAGAGCGTGCAAGCGGTACAGCCGTACATACGCACAACGCACTCAGCCGGAGGTGCAGTTCCCGTGGCGTCCAACGTCAATCCCACCGTCAGGCGACGTCGATTGGGCCAGGAGCTCCGCCGGCTCCGCGAGCTCAAGGGCATGACGGCCGAGGAGGTCGCGGAGCGCCTGCTGGTCTCCCAGTCGAAGATCAGCCGCCTCGAGAACGGCCGCCGCTCCATCAGCCAGCGCGACGTGCGCGACCTGTGCGGGGTGTACGAGGTCGAGGACCACCGGATCGTCGACTCGCTGATGCAGATGGCCAAGGACTCCCGCCAGCAGGGCTGGTGGCACGCCTTCGGCGACATCCCGTACAGCGTCTACATCGGCCTGGAGACGGACGCCGCCTCACTGCGCGTGTACGACCCCCAGATCGTCCCCGGCCTGCTCCAGACCCCGCGGTACGCCGAGGCGCTCATCACCGGCGCGCTGCCCGAGACGGCGGTCAACGACGTCGAGAAACGGGTCAACGTCAGACTGCGCCGACAGGAGCGCATCCTCTCGGCCGAGCAGCCGCTGCGCCTGTGGGCCGTCATCGACGAGGCCGCGCTGCGCCGCGTCGTCGGGGACAGACAGCTGATGCGGGAGCAGTTGGAACACCTGGTGGAGCAGTCCCAGTTCCCCCACGTGACGGTCCAGATACTCCCGTTCGACATGGGCGCGCACCCCGGCATCAGCGGCCACTACGCGATCCTGGAGTTCCCGGACGCGGCGGACTCCAGCGTGGTCTACATCGAGGGGGTCACGAGCGACCTCTACCTGGAGAAGGCGAACGACGTCCAGAAGTACAGCGTGATGTACGAGCATCTGCGCGCCCAGGCGCTGAACGTCGAGGCCTCGCGGCAGTTCATCGCGGACATCGCGAAGGATTACGCCCGCTGAACCAGGGGGCCCGCCGGAGGAACCGGAACGGTACACCGTGGCCGTCCCGCAGCGGAAGACCCTCATGGAATATGCCATCCGGTCGAGTGAACGGCCGCTTCGGACGGGGGCGTTCGCGAGTAGCGTCGCTCCCGCCAGCAAGAACGTTGGTGTCTCACTCCACGACCAGCAAAATCGGAGCGAACATGGCAATCCATCAGGGCGCTACGGACACCTGGACGAAGTCCTCGTACTCCGGGGGCAACGGCGCGTGTGTAGAGGTCAAGTCCCCCGTCACGCACGCCGTCGCGGTGCGGGACTCGAAGGTGCCCGAGGGCCCTTCGATCACCTTCGCTCCCGGGTCCTGGAGCACGTTCGTGGGCGGCGTCGGCCAGGGGACGTTCGACCTCGGCTGACCGGCCCCGCGCCGAGCACGACGCGCCGATCACGACGCGCGGAGCACCATGCGCGAAGTACGACCGCAATGAGCCCTCTCGACCGGTTCGCCGTCCTGGCCGAGGGGGCTCCGGCGTACCCGCCCGCGCCGGCCCGGGCATGCTGAAGCGCGCAGTCGCGCATCCCTCCTTCTCCCCGCTCTTCCGACCGCACGGGACCCGCATCCCGTGCGGTCGTTCGCGTATCCGGGGTCTGTGTACGGCGCCTGACGAAGCGCCCGCCCATGGTGGGGCCGCCCTCGCCCCCACGACAACGGCCGGAGGGTCAAGGGAAGGTAAAGACGTTCTGCTTTGTGTCCTGCGTTCACATCTCTGACCGGTGAAAGTCTTGACCGGCCCCCGCGGCGAGCGGTTCAATCCCCGAAGTCCCCGCTCCCGCACGGGGACTCCGCCAATGGAACGTACTGACGAAGCACGATCCGGTTCACTCGGTTGAACGCAGCAAGCAGCATAAGGCGGACCCCTGGAGGGGGCATGAACAGTCTCGACTGGGCCGTGCTCATCGGCTACTTCGGCGTCATGGTCGCGATCGGCGTCTGGTCCCACAAACGCGTGGAGACCGTCAGCGACTTCTTCACCGCCGGCGGAAAGATGCCGTGGTGGCTCTCCGGCATCTCGCACCACATGTCCGGCTACAGCGCGGTCATGTTCACCGGCTACGCGGGCATCGCGTACAAGTACGGCGTCACGTCATTCGTGACGTGGTCGTTCCCCATCGCGATCGGCATCGCGATCGGGGCGAGCCTGTTCGCTCCCCGGATCAACCGGCTGAGGTCGAAGCTGCATGTCGCCTCGCCGCTGGAGTACCTCAAGGCCCGTTACAACATCTCGACCCAGCAGGCCCTCGCCTGGTCCGGCGTCCTGCTGAAGATCGTCGACGTGGGCGCCAAGTGGGCGGCGATCGCCACCCTCCTGTCGGTCTTCACCGGCCTCTCGCTCAACCAGGGCATCCTCATCACCGGCGTCGTCACCGGCGTCTACTGCACCGTGGGCGGGCTGTGGGCCGACGCCCTCACCGAGCTCGGGCAGTTCATCATCCAGCTCTTCGCCGGTCTCGCGATGCTGTTCGCGGTGATGGCCGAGCTCGGCGGGTTCAGCTCGCTGTGGACGGTGTGGGACAAGCTCCCCGAGAGCCACAACGACCCGCTGACCGGCGACTTCACCCTGATGTTCCTGCTGGCCTACCTCTTCATCAAGACCTTCGAGTATTCGGGCGGCATGTGGAACCAGGCCCAGCGCTACATGGCCACGGCGACCGCCCGCGAGGCCACTCGCTCCGCCCGGCTCTCCGCAGTCCTGTGGCTGGTGTGGCCGCTGGTCCTCTTCTTCCCCATGTGGTGCGCGCCGCTGCTGGTCGAGGCGCAGAAGCCGGACGCGTCCGACTCGTACGCCCTGATGACCGAGCAGCTGCTCCCGCACGGCCTGCTGGGCCTGGTCATCGTCGGGTTCTTCTCGCACACCATGGCCATGTGCTCCTCGGACGCCAACGCCATCGCCGCGGTCTTCACCCGCGACATCGCGCCCGCGCTGTCCCAGAAGGCGCGCGGCTGGTCGCAGCGGGCCGGTCTGGTGGCGGCGCGGCTGTCGACCGTGGCGTTCCTGGCCCTGTCGATGGCGATCGCGACGCAGGTGAACTCGCCGGCGTTCAAGGACATCATCACGGTCGTCATCAAGTGGGTCGCGGGGCTGATGGGGCCGATCGCGATCCCGTTCATGCTGGGGCTGCTGCCCCGGTTCCGCAGGTCCGGGCCGACGGCGGCGCTGGTCTCCTGGGCGTGCGGGCTGTTCGCCTTCTGGCTGCTGAACTACGGGATGGGCGGCGTGGCGACGCAGTACCAGGTGTCGGTGCCCCTCGCGGTCTCCCTGGTGCTGTACATCCTGATCGGCTTCGTCAAGCCGGAGGACACCCCCGAGCGCGACGCGGTGCTCGCGCGCATCAACTCGGACGACGGCGGCGGGCCGGCCACGGGCGCGGGCGCGGCGGTCCCGGCTCCGGCGGCGGCCGGGGAGGTGAAGGCGCGCGAAGGCGCGGCCGACTGAGGGCGGGGCGGGGCGCGGGCGGGGTGTCGGGCAGGGTGCGGGACGGGGCGGGCCCGGGGGCCGGAGTACGGACGTGCTCAGGCCCTCGGGTAGCGGACCAGCCAGCCTGGGGCGCTGACCGCGGGGCCGTGCAGGGCGGGGCCCTGGGTCATCTCCATCGCGAAGTCGTCGGCGAGTTCGAGGACCGTGCCGCGCCCCTCCAGCTCGGCGAGCCACCCCGGCGGCAGCGCGGTCTCGCCGTGCAGGGCGCCGAGCAGGCTGCCGCACAGCGCGCCGGTCGCCTCGGAGGCTCCGCCGTGGTTGACGGCGAGGCGCAGGCCGTGGCGGACGTCCTCTCCGACGAGGGCGCAGTAGACGGCGACGCCGAGGACGTCCTCGGCGGTGCGGCCCCCGCCGAGGGACTCGACGCGCGCCGGGGAGGGTATCCCCTGGCGTACGGCGCCGAGGGCGTGCTTGAGGGCGTCGGTGACGGGCTGGTGCCCCGGGCGCGCGGCGAGCAGGGCGAGGGCGCGCTGGACGGCCGCGTCGAGGCTCTCGCCGCGTGCCAGGCCGTGCACGACGACGGCGAACGCCCCGGCCGAGAGGTACGCGGCGGGGTGGCCGTGGGTCTGGGCGGCGCACTCGACGGCGAGCTGGAGGACGAGCTGGGGGTCCCACCCGACGAGGAGCCCGAAGGGCGCGGAGCGGGTGACGGCGCCGAAGTCGCGGGCCGTGGGGTTCCTGGGACGTTCGAGGGTCCCCATGGTCGCGTCGGCGAGTCCGGTCAGGCACTCGCGGGAGGGGTCGCGGCGGGCGTACAGCCACTCCTCGAGGGCGAGCCAGCCGCTGTCCTCGCGTCGTTCGTCCGGGCCCCAGTCGCGCTGGGTGGCGGCCCACCGCAGATGCGCGCGGTGGATGTCGGTGGGCGGGTGCCAGGCGCCGGTGTCGCGGCGCACCTGGGCCCGTATGAGGCCGTCGACCGTGAAGAGCGTCAGCTGGGTGCCGGCGGTGACGGCGCCGCGTCTTCCGTAGGCGGGGACGAGGTCGGTGACCGCGTCGGTGCCGTGGGCCGCGCGTATCTCGTCCAGGCTCAGGGCGCTCACACCGGCGCCGAGCGCGTCGCCCACGGCGCCGCCGAGCAGACAGCCGCGTACCCGGCTGCGGAAGTCCTGCTGCTCGGCACGGCCCCATACGGATGTGACTGGTGCGCTCACCGCTTCTGCCCTTCCCCTGTGGCCGGCGCCTGTGTGGGCGACGCCTGCCGTCCGCCGTCGGCGTCCGGCGCAGCACTGTAACCGAAGGGGAAGAAGGTGTTCAGGGGGCAGCTGCTTCACGGCTCCGCCGCATGGCGCCCCTCGCCGGAAGGCTCGGTTCGAGCCCTTCCGGCGAGGGGACCGTGGCGCGCGGAGAGACCGTCCGCACGGCTCAGTCCGTGATCCGGATCTTGCCGTTCGCCTCGGTCTGCTCGGGGGCGGCCGGCTTCGCTCCCCGCTGCGTGATGCCCTTGAGCAGCTCGGCGAGGTCGACTCCGGTGGTGGAGCTGAGCAGCTCCATGCCCTGGGCGACGTTGTCGGTGACCGTACGGGACAGCCGGCTCGCGCCGTCCGTGGAGATGACGGTCATCTTGTCGATGGCGCTCATCGGCTCGGCCGCCTTGGCGACGACCTGCGGCAACACCTCGACGAGCATCTGGAGGACGGCCGCGTCGCCGTACTGCGCGAACGCGTCGGCCTTCTTGCGCATCGCCTCGGCCTCCGCCGAACCCTTCGCGGCGATGGCGGCGGCCTCCGACTCGCCCTCGATCCGTACGGCCTCGGCGAGCGCCGCGCGGTGCAGCTTCTCGCCCTCACCGGTGAGGCGGGAGCGCTCGGCGTCCGCCTCGGCCTCCTTGACCTGCGCGACACGACGGGCCTCGGCCTCCTGCTCCGCCTGGTAACGGGCGGCGTCGGCGGGCTTGCGGACCTTCGTGTCGAGCTCGCGGTCGGTCAGGGCCGCCTGGCGCTCGGCGACCTTCTCCTGCTCGGCGAGGACTTCCTGCTGGCGTGCGGCGTCGGCGAGCGGACCGGCGGCGTTGGCCTTGGCGGCCGCGGCCTCGGTCTCGACGCGGATCTCGGCCTGCTTGAGGTAGAAGGTCCGCTCCGCGATGGCGATCTCCTCGGCCGCCTTCAGCCGGGCCTGCTCCGAGGCCCGCTTGGCGATGGCCTCGGCGATGTCGGCCTCCTGGCGGGCACGGGCGGCCTCGGGGCGGCCCAGGTCCTCCAGGTAGGAGCCCTCGGTGGTGATGTCCTGTATCTGGAAGGCGTCGAGGATCAGGCCCTGCCCGGAGAGGCTCGCCTCGGCCTCCTCGGCGACCTGACCGGCGAAGGCGGCCCGGTCACGGATGATGTCCTCGACCGACATCCGGCCGACGATGGCGCGCAGCGCACCGGACAGCACTTCCTGCGTGAAGCCGACGATGCCGTCCTGCTGCTGGAGGAAACGCTGGGCGGCGGCCCGGATCGCGTCCTCGCTGCCGCCGACCTTGACGATCGCGACGCCTTCGAGGTTGGCCTTCACACCGCGCAGGGTGACGGCGCCGCGCACGGAGATCGGGATGTGCCGGCTGGACAGGTCGAGGGTGAACTTCTGCTGGACGAACGGCACGACGAAGACGCCGCCGCCGACGACGACCTTCTGGCCGCTGTTGTCGGTGGAGGTCTGACCGGTGACCGGGTCGACGGACGTCTTGCCGCGACGGCCGGTGATGATGAAGGCCTCGCTGGGGCCGGCGACCTTGTAGCGCGTGATGACGACAAGGGCCAGCAGGACGAGGAGTACGACGACTCCGACGACAGCGACGATGACTGGACTCATGAGGAATTCCCCCCTGCCTCCCCGGGGGACGGCAGCAGTTGGAGTGGTGCGCGGGAAAAGTGGTACGCGGTACACGGGAAGCGGTACGCGGGACTGCGGGACGGCGCGAAGCGGTGTCAGCGTTCGACGGGGCGCACCGCGACCGAGGTGCTCGACAGGGACGCCTCCACCCAGATCTCGGCGCCCCGCGCGACGGGCACCGCGCTCTTGGCCGCGAGCTTGACCGGCTGGCCGCCGAGCCGCAGCATCACCTCGCCGTACCCGTCGGAGGGAATCGCGGTCACGACGGACCCGGCGGTGCCGACGAGGTCGGTGCCGCGCGGGGTGGCGTCGGTCTGGTCGCGCATCAGCGCCCGGCTGAACTTCCACGCGAGCCAGCCCGCCGCGACCCCCGCCGCCACCCCGACCCCCGTGGCCGCACCGGCTCCGAGCCCCGTGGCGCCGAGCATGATGGCGCCGCCGAAGCCGGACATCGAGAGGAATCCGGCGATCACGGGCAGCGAGAGCAGGCCGTCGAAGAGGCCGTCGAGGGCTCCCCCGAACAGCCCTTCAAGAATCCCGTCGAAGATCAGCGAGAGGGCCAGCAGCACGATCCCCGCAATGCCGAGACCAAGAAAAACAGTCATCCGCCGCTCCCCCCGGGTGCGCCGATCTGGTGGACAGAAGGGATCGTCTCACGCAGGGCCGGAAGAAAACATTGCCGGGTTCCGGCAATGTTTACGCTCCCTTGATGCCGCTTCACTCCAGCACCGGAAGCAACTCCGGAAGGTGCCCGTCCGACGCGGCCGCCGCCCGCTGCCGCTCCGGCGGTACGTCGCCGTACAGCGTCGTGCGCGGCTTCGAGGGCCGGCCCGCGGCGTCCGCGATCGCGACGAGGTCCTGGACGGAGCGGTACGAACCGTAACTGGAGCCCGCCATCCGCGAGATGGTCTCCTCCATCAGCGTCCCGCCGAGGTCGTTGGCGCCGGAGCGCAGCATCTCGGCCGCGCCCTCCGCGCCCAGCTTCACCCAGCTGGTCTGGATGTTGGTGATGTGGGGGTGCAGGAGGAGGCGGGCCATGGCGGTGACGGCGCGGTTGTCGCGGTCGGTCGGGCCGGGCCGGGCGATGCCGGCCAGGTAGACGGGCGCGTTGGTGTGGATGAAGGGCAGCGTCACGAACTCCGTGAAGCCACCGGTCTCCTGCTGGACGGCGGCCAGGGTCCGCAGGTGGCCGAGCCAGTGCCTGGGCTGGTCGACATGCCCGTACATCATGGTCGACGAGGACCTGATGCCCAGTTCGTGCGCGGTCTTCACGACCTCGATCCAGGTCGCGGTCGGCAGCTTGCCCTTGGTGAGGACCCAGCGCACCTCGTCGTCGAGGATCTCGGCGGCGGTCCCGGGGATCGAACCGAGTCCGGCCTCCTTCGCCGCCGTCAGCCAGTCCCGGACCGACATGCCGGTGCGGGTGGCGCCGTTGACGACCTCCATCGGCGAGAACGCGTGCACGTGCAGGTCCGGGACGCGTTCCTTCACGGCGCGCGCGATGTCGAAGTACGCCGTGCCCGGCAGGTCGGGGTGGATGCCGCCCTGCATGCACACCTCGACCGCGCCGACCTCCCACGCCTGCTGGGCCCGGTCGGCGACCTGGTCCAGCGACAGCGTGTAGGCGTCGGCGTCCGTGCGCCGCTGGGCGAAGGCGCAGAAACGGCAGCCGGTGTAGCAGACGTTGGTGAAGTTGATGTTGCGCGTGACGATGTACGTGACGTCGTCGCCCACGACGTCGCGGCGCAGCTCGTCGGCGATCCGGGTCAGGGCGTCCAGCGCCGGGCCGTCCGCGTGCAGCAGCGCCAGCGCCTCGTCGTCGCCGAGCTTCGTCGGATCGTCCGCGGCCTGCCGCAGCGCCTGCCGTACGTCGGTGTCGATGCGCTGCGCCACCATGCCGGGGGCGGCGGCCTCGCGCAGCGCGTCCCAGTCGCCGTACACGTCGTCGAAGTCGTCGCGGCGGTCGCCGGTGCGCCCGTCGGTGTCGATGGTGCGGTGCAGGTCGGTGCGGCCGGTCGCGGTGAAGCCCTCGTCGGGCTCCTGCCACGGCAGGCCCTTCGGCCGTACGTCCTCGCGTGCCAGCCCGGTCTCCGGGTCGGCGAGCGCCCGTACGTGCGGGACCAGCCGGGGGTCGAGCCAGGGCTCGCCGCGTCGGACGAACTCCGGGTAGATGGTGAGCCGTTCACGCAGCTCGAAGCCGGCGGCGGCGGTCTGCGCGGCCAGCTCGTCGATGTGCGGCCAGGGGCGCTCGGGGTTGACGTGGTCGGGGGTGAGCGGCGAGACGCCGCCCCAGTCGTCGATGCCGGCGCCGATGAGGAGCGCGTACTCGGCGTCGACGAGGTTGGGCGGTGCCTGGATGCGGGCGCTCGGTCCCAGGATGTGGCGGGCCACGGCGACGGCGGCGGCCAGCTCCTCCAGCTCGGCGTCGGGCATGCCGCGCATGGCGGTGTCCGGCTTGGCGCGGAAGTTCTGGACGATGACTTCCTGGATGCCGTGGTAGGCGCGGGCGGTCTTGCGGAGTTCGAAGAGCGCGTCGGCCCGCTCCTCGTACGTCTCGCCGATCCCGATCAGGAGCCCGGTCGTGAAGGGGACGTTGGAGCGTCCGGCGTCCTCCAGCACGCGCAGCCGTACGGCGGGCTCCTTGTCCGGGGAGCCGTGGTGCGGGCCGCCGGGCTCGGACCACAGGCGGGTCGCGGTCGTCTCCAGCATCATGCCCATGGAGGGGGCGACGGGCTTGAGCCGCTGGAGGTCGGTCCACGACAGGACACCGGGGTTGAGGTGGGGCAGCAGTCCCGTCTCCTCGAGTACGCGGATCGCCATGGCCCGTACGTACGCGAGGGTGTCGTCGTACCCTTCGGCCTCCAGCCACTCCCGGGCCTCGGGCCACCGCTCCTCGGGCCGGTCGCCGAGCGTGAACAGGGCTTCCTTGCAGCCCGTTTCGGCGCCGCGGCGCGCGATGTCCAGTACCTCGTCGGGCGACAGGAACATCCCGTGCCCCGCGCGCCGCAGCTTCCCGGGAACGGTCACGAAGGTGCAGTAGTGGCACGTGTCACGGCACAGGCGCGTCAGCGGGATGAACACCTTGCGCGAGTACGTGATGACCCCGGCCCGCCCGACGGCCTCCAGCCCCGCGTCGCGCACCCGCGCGGCGGAGGCGGCGAGGTCCTCGAGGTCACCGCCGCGCGCCTGGAGCAGTACGGCGGCCTCGGCGACGTCGAGCGCGACCCCGTCCCGCGCACGCCTGAGCGCACGCCGCATGCTGTTGGCGGTGGGCCCCGTCCCTGCTCCGGCACCTTCCCCGCCCTCGTGCCCCTGTTCGTTCCCGTGTCCCTGCGGTGCGCTCGTCGTCATGCGTCCGAGCATACGAGCGCACACCGGTACGGACCGTTGCGCGGAGCACCACCGCACACCGCGCAGGTCCCGGACCGCTCCGCCCGGACCCGGCGCCGGTTGCCGAGAGCGCCGGTCAGGGGGCCGGCCGGTCAGGGGGCCGACATCGAGCTGAAGACGACGAACCCCAGGATCATGCCGACGACCAGCCCGACCGCCGCGACGATCAGACCCGTCACGGCGAGCGGCTCGTCCTTGGACTTGGCTATCCCGCCGAAGACCAGGCCGAGGATGCCGAACAGCGGCGGGCAGAAGAACAGTGCCACCGCGCCGAAAACGATCGCGACGATGCTGAACGGGCTTCTCTGCATGTGCGGTGCCTCTCCCCCGAGGTCCGGCCGTGCGGCCGGGCGCGGTCCATGCCGAAGGGGCCAAGGTAGCGGCGCCCGGCCGCCGGGCACAGGGGGTTTGCGCCGGAAAGTGTGGCGCCGCTCAGACAAACGCGGCGTACTCGTCGAGTACGCGGATAATCTCCGGCTCGGCCGCGGGCGGCAGGTGCAGCACCACCTCCGTGATGCCCAGGTCCGCGTAGTGCGCCAGCTTGCCCGGACTGGGAATCACCGCGTACGGAACCACCTGGAGGTCCTCCGGGGACCTGCCCGCCTTCTCCCACACCTCGCGCAGCACCGGCACCGATTCCCCCAGACCCCGGCCGCCGATCGGAAGCCATCCGTCCGCGTACTCGGCGATGTGCGCGAACAGCTGGGGACCCGCGCCGCCGCCGATCAGCGTGCGGGGTGCGGCGCCGGCCGGCTTCGGGTAGGCGCAGGACGCCCGCACGGACGCCGTTTCGCCCGTGTACGCCGTCGGCTCCGCCGCCCACAGCGCCCGCATCAGCGCCATCCGGTCCCGGGTCCGCTCGCGGCGCGTGCGCCACTCGACGCCGTGGTCCGCGGCCTCCTCCCGGTTCCAGCCGTAGCCGACGCCGAGCGTGAAACGGCCGCCGGAGAGGTGGTCCAGGGTCGCGATCTGCTTGGCCAGGCCGATCGGGTCGTGCTGGGCGACCAGCGTGATGCCGGTGCCCAGGCCGAGCCGTTCGGTGACCGCGGCGGCCTGGCCGAGGGCGACGAAGGGGTCGAGCGTACGGCCGTACTCGCGCGGGAGTTCACCGCCCGCCGGGTACGGGGACTCGCGGGACACCGGGATGTGGGTGTGCTCGGGCAGGTACAGCCCGGCGAACCCCCGCTGCTCCAGCTCGCGTGCGAGCCGTACCGGGGTGATCGTCTCGTCGGTCAGGAAGACCGTGGCGGCGATCCGCATACGGGGACTCCTCGTCGTCGTCCGGGCCGTCCTGCGGACCGGCCGGTGACCGCCCAACCTACGTCCTGCCGCGCCCGGAACCGAGGGGTCCGGTGGCTGCTCTCTTCCCTCCCGGAGCATGCGCGGGAGGGAAGAGAGCAGCCAGAGCCGACAGCCCGGCCCGTACGGCTCGGTCGACCTCTTCCAGCGGGATCTCGGTCATGGGCCACTGCCCTCGGACCGTGCGTCTTCGAAAGCCGCCATGATGTCGGACGGGTTCCTGATCCGGACCCGGTGACGGTACGCCCGTACGACGGCGGCCGCGCCCTCGAAGTCGTTGGCCGGAGAGGCCCCTGTGGCGGCTGGCAGCTCGGCTCCGCACTTCTCCCGGTCGGCAGGGGAAGCCGTAGCGATCGAGCGCACTGCGCGGGTCGTCCACGGTCCGGATCTGCGGCAGGGGCATCGCTCCCCCGTCGTGCTCGGGTGGCACGGCCGGCCTCACCACGCCCGGCCCTTGCGTCCGCACTCGGCCCACAGCAGCTTCCCGCCACCCGGCCGCCCCGGGTAGTACGCCCCGCCGAGCGGGTAGCCGCCCCACCTGTCCGCGCATGCCTGGACGAGGTGGAGGCCCCGGCCCCCTTCCGCGGTGTCGTCGGCGGGCGTCGCCATCCCGCCGGACGCCCCCGTGAACGCTGCGGGGATGAACGGGTCCGCGTCCCACACGGCGAGGCGCAGGCGGTCGGGGCCGACCGGGCGAAGGCGGAAGGAGTACGGACTGCTGGTGTGCCGCTGGGCGTTGGTGACGAGCTCCGACGCCAACAGCTCAGCCGTGTCCGTGAGTTCGGTCAGCCGGTACGTCGCCAGTACGGCACGCAGGGTCGCGCGGGCGATTCCGGGAGCGCGGGGATCGTGCGGAAGGTGGAGGGTGTAGGCCCAGGACGGGGTTACCGTGGCCATGGAAGTCTCCGATCACTGTGGGGAGTTGGACCGTGACGCGCGTGAGGGAAGGTGCGGTGCCCGTTGACGGTGCCGCTCCGTCGAGCGGGGTACTTCCGGGCGAGTGGCCTGAGTCACAAACTAGCGGGCTACCGACATAAAGTGTTTGCAGATCCGGCAATCACGTGAGTCTTTCCCTCTTGTGAGTGACGGACTGAATGCCTCAGGAAAAAAGGGAGTTGAGGAATGGCCGCAAGGGTCACTCCCACGGCGCGGCGCCTACGCCTGGGCACGGAGTTGCGGAGGCTCCGCGAGCGAGCAGGATTGTCGGCCACTGAGAGTGCCGGCCTGCTCGGCATCAGTCAGGCCCAGCTCAGCAACATCGAGGCCAGCCGGTTCGGTGTGAGCCCAGAGCGTCTGCACGCGATGGCACGCAATTACCGCTGCTCCGACGATGCCTACGTCGAGGCCCTCGTCGCGTTGGCCACCGAGCGCAAGAGTGGCTGGTGGGAGACGTTCCGGGAGGTGCTCCCGACGCCGCTGCTGGACCTCGCCGAGCTGGAACACCACGCCACCCGGCTGCGGTCCGCCACCACGTCGCACATTCCGGGGCTGCTTCAGATCACGGACCATGCCCGCGAGATCTTCCGACAGGTCGTCCCAGAGTTCTCGCGCGCCGAGGTTGAGCACCGCGTGAACCACCGGCTCCAGCGACAGGCCCTGCTCGACCGGGCAAACCCGGCACCGTTCCACGCGGTCATCCACGAAGCCGCTCTGCGCGTACCCGTCGGCGGCCCGTCTGTCGCCAAACGGCAGCTGGAGCACTTGCTCGACCAGAGCGAGCGAGAGCACATCACCATCCAGGTGATCCCGTTCGCCATCGGCGCCTACCCGGGTTCGGGACAGACGATCTTGTACGCACACGGCCCCGTACCCCAGCTCGACACCGTCTCACTGGACCAATCACATGGGCCGGCGCTTATTGATGCCGAGGCCCAGTTGGAGATGTACCGGGTGCTCCTCGCCCGGATGGAGGCCGTGGCTCTGGAGCCCTCCGCGTCACGCGACCTCATCCACAACCTGACCCACGACTCGTGAAGGGGAACCTGATGCACACCGCCGAGTGGCAGAAGTCTTCGTTCTGCGGACAGGGCGAGTCCTGCGTACACGTGGCCGCCGACGACCGCACCGTCCTCCTCACCGAGAGCGCGGACCCGGCCCACGCCGTACTCAGCACCACCCCCACCGCGTGGAAGGCCCTGATCCAGAGCCTCGCACCAGGTCGCCCACGCCCATGACCAGCAGCCCTCTCCGTCTCACCGTTCTCGGATGCGCGACGCCTCACCCCAGCGTCGACAACCCCTGCTCCGGCTACCTGCTGTCCAGCGGCGACACGCGGGTGTGGATGGACGCGGGCAGCGGCACGCGGGCAGCGGGACGCCGGCCGAGCTGCAGCGGCACGCGCGGCTGGACGAGCTGGACGCCGTCTGGATCTCGCACCTGCACGCCGACCACAGCGCGGACCTGCTCACCGCCTATTACGGCGCCCTCTTCGCTGACGTACGGCTCGCAGCGCCGATCCCCCTGTACGGGCCGCCGGGGACCGCCGACCGGCTGGCCCACTTCCTCACCAACACCTCGACCCGCAGTCCGGTCGAATCCGCCTTCGAGGTCCATGAGCTGCACGACGGCCATCAGGCGCAGGTCGGCGCACTCACGCTGACCAGCCGGGCAGTGGCGCACGGCATCCCGGCCTCCGCCGTCCGCGTCGAGGCCGCAGACGGTTCGAGTTCGCTGGTCCACTCGGGCGACACGGCGCCGTGCGCGAGCCTCACGAGCCTGGCCGAGGGCGCCCAGGTGCATCACACGCCTGAAGACGCCGGTGAGACGGCCCGCGCGGCCCGGTCCGGCCGGTTGATCGGCACGCACGTCGGCCGCTTCCTCACCGCGCAGCAGGCGGTGCGACGAGCCGCGACCCGGTTCGACGGCCCCGTCGACTACGCGTCCCCCGGCGCCACCTTCCCGATCGGCTGAGCACGAGGCCCGACGACAGAGGGCCGGGGAAGCCGCATGCGGCTTCCCCGGCCCTCTCGTGACTCGGGTATGTCGTCGTCCGCACGTCGTCCGGCCGGGCGGACTCCGCGGGGTCAGTCCTCGACGACCAGCACCGGGGTCTCCTTCGTCAGCACCTCGCCGCGGAAGAAGGCCGGGTTGCGGCGCTGCATGACCAGCATCAGTACGACGCCGAGCAGCAGCAGTCCGACGGCGATGATGAAGACCGAGCCGACGCCGCGGACCTCCGAGCCGCTGCCGTACGCCGGGTCCCACATGTCGTACAGCGTCTTGCCGAACACCGAGGTCAGCAGGACGCCGCCGAGGGCCGGGCACAGGCCCTTGCAGACGAAGTCGCGTGCGGAGTTCAGCAGCTCGCGGCGGAAGTACCAGGCGCAGGCGAACGCGGTGATCGAGTAGTAGAAGCAGATCATCAGGCCGAGGGCGTAGATCGTGTCGATCAGGACGTTCTCGCTGAGCAGCGTCATGACCGAGTAGAAGACGCCGGTGGAGATGCCCGCGATGACCGTCGCGCGCCCCGGGGACTTGAAGCGCGGGTGGACCTTGGCGAACGACGCCGGGAGCGCCTCGTACGCGGACATGGCCAGGACCGTGCGGGCGACCGGGATGAACGTCGTCTGGAGGCTGGCCGCGGCGGAGGCGAACACCGCGAGCGACAGGAAGATGCCGAGGACCAGGCCCATGACGGGCTCGCCGAGGACGGCGAAGACGTTGGCGGAGTTCTCCGGGTTGGCGAGCCCGAGGCCCTTGTCGCCGGAGCCGACGGCCATCTGGGCGGCGACGCCGGTGGCCAGGTAGGAGGCGACCAGGACGAGCATCGCGATGAGGGCGGCGCGGCCCGGCGTCTTGGCGCTGCCGGTGGTCTCCTCGTTCGCGGTCAGGCAGGCGTCCCAGCCCCAGTACATGAAGATCGACAGGGAGAGGCCGGCCGTGAAGGCGGCGAAGGACTGGACGGCGAACGGGTTCATCCAGGACCAGGAGAAGTCCAGGCCCGTGTCGAAGGTGCCGCTGCCGGCCTTCTGGAAGGCCATCGCCACGAAGATGGCGAGCACCACGAGCTGGAGGCCGACCAGGGCGTACTGCACGCCCTTGGTGGCCGTCATGCCCCGGTAGCTGATCGCCGTGGCGATGGCGATCAGGACGAGGCAGGTGAGGATGTGGACGGCCTTGTTGTCGTCCAGGGCGCTGATCGCGTCGTTGCCCGTGAGCTGGCCGGCGAGCAGCCAGAAGTACGAGGTGGCGACGCCCGCCAGGTTCGAGAGGACGATGATCGTCGCGATCACCAGGCCCCAGCCGCACATCCAGCCGACGCGCGGCCCGAAGGCCTTCACGGTCCAGGTGAAGGAGGTGCCGCAGTCCGGCATGACGCGGTTGAGCTCGCGGTACGCGAAGGCGACCAGCAGCATCGGCAGGAAGCCGGCCAGGAAGATGGCGGGCATCTGCAGACCGACCTCGCCCGCGGTCGAACCGAGGGTCGAGGTGAGGCAGTAGACGGGGGCGACCGTGGAGATGCCGATGACGGCGCTGCCCATGAGCCCGACAGATTTACTGCTGAGACCCTTGTCGCGTACGGCTGCGCCGTCCGGGGCGTGTACGCCCCTTACCGTGTCTCCGGCCTTGGGCCGCATATCTACCTGAGTCATAGACGGGACGGTAACCGGTGCGTTTTCCACATCCGGAGCACTGCACTCCGTTCCAAAGATCCTTGTATTCGCTGGAGCTGGTCGCCCCATCGCTTGCAGATCAAAGGCAACGAAGATCCAAAAGTGAACATTGCCAGGCCAACAAAGAAACTTCCGAGGTGCGGAAACCGCAACGCTGTCCATTTTGCCCCATTCGAAAGTTTCCCGTGCGGGTTTCCGGAGGGTTCGTCCGGGCCGGGTGACCGGCGGTGGGGAGGTAATGGGGAGGCGCCTTCCGGTGCTGACGCATTCGCCGGGGACAAGGCAAACTGACTGTTGCGACTGGGCGGTGGGGCAGACCGCAGGCGGCAGCAGAGGCAGGGGGAGTGCGATGGACGGCGTACCTCGGGTACCGGAGCAGCGGGCTCCGGCATCCGGTCCGCAGCCCGGCGAGGGCACCCGGCACCAGGACCGGAGCCGGCACCAACCTCCACAGCGCGACGCCGTGCGCTTCAGCGTGCTCGGGCCCGTCCGCGCCTGGCGCGGCGGCGAACCCCTCAGCACCGGGTCGCCGCAGCAGCGCGCCCTGCTGGCCGCCCTCCTGCTCCGCGACGGCCGGACCGCGACCGCGTCCGAGCTGATCGACGGCATCTGGGGCGAGGAACCGCCGTCACAGGCGCTGGCGGCGGTACGGACGTACGCCTCCAGGCTGCGCAAGGCCCTGGACCCGGAGGTCCTGGTCAGCGAGTCCGGCGGGTACGCGATAAGGGCGGGCGCCGACACCCTCGACCTGGCCGTCGCGCAGGAGCTGGCCGCCGACGCCGAGAAGTGCCGCGCCTCCGGCGACCGCTGCCAGGCCCGGACCCTGATCAACAAGGCGCTCGGCCTGTGGGACGGCGAACCGCTGGCCTCGGTCCCGGGCCCGTACGCCGAGAACCAGCGCGCCCGGCTGGAGGAATGGCGGCTCCAGCTCACCGAGACCCGCCTCGACCTGGACCTGGAGGTCGGCTGCCACGCGGAGGCCATCTCGGAGCTGACCGCGCTGACGGCCGCGCACCCCTTGCGCGAGCGCCTGCGCGAGCTGCTGATGCTCGCCCTCTACCGCAGCGGCCGCCAGGCGGAGGCCCTGGCGGTGTACGCCGACACCCGCCGCCTGCTCGCCGACGAGCTGGGCGTGGACCCGCGCCCCGAGCTCTCGCACCTCCAGCAGCGCATCCTGGCCGCCGACGCGGACCTGGCCCGCCCGGTGGAACCGCCGCCGTCGGCCGCTCCGGCGGTCGTACGCCCCGCGCAGCTGCCGGCCACCGTGTCCGACTTCACCGGCCGCCTGTCCTTCGTACGCGAACTGGGCGACCGCCTGGCCGCGGCCGAGAGCAGCGTCATGGCGGTGTCGGCGGTGGCCGGCATCGGCGGCGTGGGCAAGACGACCCTCGCGGTGCACGTGGCCCACGCGGCCCGCCCGCACTTCCCGGACGGCCAGCTGTACGTCGACCTCCAGGGCGCGGGCTCGCGCGCGGCGGAACCGGAAACGGTCCTGGGCGCGTTCCTGCGCGCCCTGGGCACCCCCGACACCGCCGTTCCCGACACCCTGGACGAACGCGCCGCCCTCTACCGCTCGACCCTCGACGGCCGCCGTGTCCTGGTCCTCCTGGACAACGCCCGGGACGCCTCGCAGATCCGCCCCCTGCTCCCCGGCACGACGGGGAGCGCGGCACTGGTGACGAGCCGGGCGCGGATGGTGGACCTGGCGGGGGCGCACCTGATCGACCTGGACGTCATGTCCCCCGAGGAGGCCCTCCAGCTCTTCACGAAGATAGTGGGAGAGGAACGGGTCGTCTCCGAGCGCGAGGCGGCCCTGGACGTCGTGGGCGCCTGCGGCTTCCTCCCCCTGGCCATCCGCATCGCGGCCGCCCGCCTGGCGGCCCGCCGCACCTGGACGGTCTCGGTCCTGGCGGCGAAACTGGCGGACGAACGCCGCCGCCTCGACGAACTCCAGGCCGGCGACCTGGCCGTGAAAGCCACCTTCGAGCTCGGCTACGGCCAGCTGGAACCGCAGCAGGCCCGCGCCTTCCGCCTCCTGGGCCTGGCGGACGGCCCGGACATCTCCCTGGCCGCGGCGGCGGCCGTACTGGACCAGCCCCTCCAGGACACGGAGGACCTCCTGGAATCCCTGGTCGACGCGTCCCTCCTGGAATCGGCGGCCCCCGGCCGCTACCGCTACCACGACCTGGTCCGCCTCTACGCCCGCGCCTGCGCGGAACGCGACGAACAGCGCCCGGCGGAGCGCGAGCGGGCGCTGTCCCGGCTGCTGGACTTCTACCTGGCCACGGCGGCGGCGGTGTACGCGCTGGAGCGGCCGGGGGACCGGCTGGTGGACCACCTGGAGCCCGCACACCACCCGGGCCTGCGCTTCACCGACGGTCACGCAGCCGTCGACTGGCTGTACGTCGAGGCCAACTGCCTGCTGGCATGTGTTCGGCAGTCCGCCACAGGCGACACGCTGAGGCGCGCCGTCGACCTGCTCTGGGCGGCAAAGGACCTCGCCGAGTCGGGGGCCAACTCGCACCAGTACGAGACGACCGCCATGGCCCTGCGTGATGCGGCTCGCGCCGTTGGTGACACGCGGGCGGAGGGGCGCGCCCGCACGACGCTCACCACCGCTCTTCTCGTGTCCGGCCGCTTCGACGCGGCGGACGAGGAAGCGAGGCTGGCGACCGTCCACGCGCGCGCGGCCGGGGACCCGGTCCCTGTCGCATGGGCGTCGAACGACCGCGGCATCATCGCCCTCTACCAGAACCGCCACGCGGACGGTGAGCGTTACCTGCAGGACGCCATCGACAACTTCCGTGCCTGTGGAAGCCGCCCCGGCGAAGCCAGTGCCCTGTGCAATCTGTCCCGTATCCACGTCGCCATGGACCGGACCTCCAGCGCGGTCGAACTCGCCCAGCAAGGCATTGACATATACGACGAGCTGGGTCTCACGCTGCGCCTCGCCAACGGCCGGTTCGCCCTGGGCATCGCCCTGACTCAGGCAGGGCGCCCGGCGGAGGCACTCGATCAGCTCGGCGAGGCCCTGCTTGTCTTCCAGGACAACCGTCAGCGGCTGTGGGAGGGCACCACGCACTTCCGGATCGCCCAGGCACACCTCGTCGCCCGCCGCCCCGCCCAGGCCGCGCAGCACGCGGAGCAGGCGCTCGCCCTGCACTGCATCGGTGGCGACTGGATGCGCGGCAATGTCCTGACCAC
Source organism: Streptomyces sp. NPDC003016 (assembly GCF_053591455.1). Taxonomy (NCBI): domain Bacteria; kingdom Bacillati; phylum Actinomycetota; class Actinomycetes; order Kitasatosporales; family Streptomycetaceae; genus Streptomyces; species Streptomyces sp. NPDC003016. Next base: position 103,672 of record NZ_JBSFTV010000023.1, on the reverse strand, counting down.
ACTGGGCCGGGCTCTCGACCAGCTCGGGCAGGCGGGCCGCGCAAGGGCCTGCTGGCGCGAGGCGCTGAGCATCTACGAGCAGACCGGCGCCGCGGAGGCGGACGAAGTGCGCGGCCTTCTGACGCCGTTGGCTGCCGCCTGAGCCCACCCACCGGCACGTTCATCAATCGTTTATCACCGCCCGGCACTCTCTTGTTCAACGATCCGTCGCGTCGGGGGGCAGACGGTTCGCCGCGGGCCTCACCGCTAAGGTGAACGGCCCTGACACGCCCGTTCGGCAACCCTCGGGGGAGTTGCCGAACGGGCGTTGGTCACCTTGAGAACAGCCACCGAAACGGGAGACACCGACCATGAGCGACGCCAAGAAGAGCGAGAAGATCACCACTCAGGACAACCACGCGGGGTCCGAGGGCGCGGGGGGCACGGTCACCACCCTGGACAACCACGCGGGGTCCGAGGGCGCGGGGGGCACGGTCACCACCCAGGACAACCACGCGGGGTCCGAGGAGGTCTGAAGCTTCGGACCGACGGGGAACGGCCGCGGTGGCGCGGAGGGGGAGCCACCGCGGCCGCCGCATGTCCAGGAGCGTCAGGACACGACGCGCTTGACGTTGGTCAGGGTGCACCGGCCGCCGGAGGTCTCGCCCTCCTTGGGGACGTACGGGGTGGCGACGTCGAGCCTGTCGGTCGCCCCCGCGAGCACCATGGGCATGGTGGTGTCGCGGTCGCCGAGGCTCGTGCCGCTGGGGTCGGTGAACGAGACCGTGAAGGTGTAGGTGTAGTTCTGGGACGAGCTGCTGTTGGTGGCGCTGACGGCGGCGACGATGCCGCGGGAGACGTCGTACTGGCAGGAGTCGATCCGTACGTCCCTGATGGCCCTGCTGCCACTGCTGGAACCGGTCCCCGAAGTGGTGGATCCGGTCGTGGAGGAGCCACTCGTGCCGGAGCCGCCCGACGTGGAGTAGTCGTCGTCGTAGCTCGAACCGTCGCTGCTGCTGCTCGAACCGCTGCTGCTGTTGCTGTCGCAGCCACCGCCGCCGGAGCCCCGGGCCCCGGTCAGTGCGAAGACGGCGATACCGAAAACGGCGACAGCGCGGACATGGCGAAGCTGCACGCTTCAATCCCCCGTTGAAATCGTAGATTCTGGTGCTCGATTGACGAGTCCACGTCACCCTAGTGCGGCGCCGGACGCGCCCGCAAACGTGTGTTCGCAGGCGCGTTGACGCCGTAGTGCCACCGGCCGGAGGGCGGCCGGGTCAGGCCCGGGTGCCCGATGTGCGGCCCGTCGCCGTGCCCTTCACCGCGTCCAGGGCGTACACGCACCGGTCCTTGCTGCACGCGTACACCACGCCGTTCTGCGCCACCGGCGACCCGGTGATCTCCCCGCCCGTCGCGAGCTTCCAGCGCAGCTGGCCGCCGCTCGCGTCCAGCGTGTAGAGGCAGTGGTCCGCCGAGCCGAAGTGCACGCGGCCGTCGGAGACGACCGGGGCGCCGACGACCTCGCCGCCCGCCGCGAAGCGCCACTTCGGGGTGCCGGTCACCGCGTCCAGGGTGTAGAGCGCGCTGCCGCTGCCCACGTGGATGTTGCCCGCCGCGACGAGCACCGGCTCGATGGACTGGCGGGACTCGGTGGCGATGCGCCAGCGGTCCTTGCCGGTGGAGGCGTCCAGGGCGTACACCGTGCCCAGGTGGTCGGCGAGGTAGACGCCACCGCCCGTGACGGCCGGGCCCGGTGCGAAGGCGGGCGGGCTCAGGAAGACCGCGGGGGCCTCGAAGTGCCACCGCACACGGCCGCCGGCCGCGTCGACGGCGAGGACGCGCGTGCCGGCGGCGACGTACACACAGCCGTCCGGCGCCGACGTCAGCCGCAGCGGGACTCCCCCGCAGGACGCCGCGTCGCCGACCGGGTACGACCAGCGCTCCAGGCCGGTACGGGCGTCGAGGGCGCGCAGCCTCGCGTCCTGCCACACGTACACCGTGTCGTCGTGTACGGCGGGACCGGCCTCCGGGGTCTCGAAGTCGGTCTGCGCGCCGGTGAGTTCCCACAGCTTCTGGCCGTTGGACGCCTCCCAGGCCTGGACGCCGCCGCCCCGCGTGCCGGTCACCACCGTGCCGCGGTCGACCTTGAGGGAGTACACCCACGCGTCGGTCTGCAGCCGCCACCGCTCCTGGCCGTCGACCGCGTCGAGGGCGTACAGCGTGGGGCCGTCGGAGGCGTGGATGCGCCCGCTCGCGACCGCCATCGCCCAGGCGACGTCACGCGTCTTGAACTTCCGCCGGCCGCTGGCCACGTCGAGGGCGTGCACCTCGAAGGAGGTGACGTAGACGAGGTCGTCCGCGACGGCGGGCGTCCCCCACACGTCGTTGGACATGCGGAACCGCCACGGCCGCCACCCTCCGGAGGGGCCGGAGCCGTCCACGGACGGCGAGGGCGGCGGAATGGACGGAGGCGGGGGCAGGGGCGCGGACGGCACGGGCGGAGGTACGACGCCGGTGTCGTCCGCGCCGTTCACGGGGACGAGTCCGGCCGGGGGCCTGATCCATCCGGTGGCCTGCTCACCCGGCGCCTGGACCGCGGCGGTGCGGCCGTCGGCCACGCGGGGACCCGGCCCGATCGGCACCTTGGCCCCGGGCAGCCGTACGGCGTGCTGCGGGGGACGAGCCGCGTGGCCACCGGTGTACGCCTGCGCCGGAGAGGCGGAAGGGACCGGAGAGGTCGGAGCGGCGGAGGAGGCGGAAGATGCCTGAGACGGAGCGACCGGCACCTGGGAGTGGGCCTGGGACTGGGGGTGAGCCTGGGCTTGGTGCTGGGGCTGGACCCGGGACGCCACGGGGGCGAACGGCGGCGGTCCCGGCGGCCTCGGCGGCGTGGAGTGCGCCCGGGACGGCGGCGTACTCGGTGTGCTCGGCAGCGCCGGGCGGCCGCCCCGCCGCTCCTCGATCATCGCGGTGGCCCGCGCCGGCAGCCACGCGGACGCCGTACCGCTGTCGTCCTGGCCGGAGGCGAAGAGGTGCGGCGAGAGCTGCGCCTGGAGGTCGGCCGGGCTGGGCCGCCGTACGGCCTCCCGCTGCATGCACGACTCGATCAGCGGACGCAGTTCGTCGGGCAGCCCCTCGGTGTCCGGGCCCTCCCGCAGCAGCATGAAGACCGTTTCCACCGGGTTCGCCCCGTGGAAGGGCGCGTGCCCGGTCGCCGCGAAGACCAGCGTCGAGCCGAGCGAGAAGATGTCGCTGGCGCCCGTCACGCTGCGCGAGTCGCGCGCCTGCTCGGGCGACATGTAGGCGGGCGTACCGACGGCGACGTTGGTCATGGTCAGCCGGGTGTTCGAGACGCCGGACGCGATGCCGAAGTCGATGACGCGCGGGCCGTCCTCCACCACCAGGACGTTCGACGGCTTGAGGTCGCGGTGGACCAGGCCCGCCCCGTGGATGGACTGGAGCGCCTCGGCGATGCCGGCCGCCAGCCAGCGCACCGCCTGGGCCGGCATCGGCCCGCATTCATTCACTATTTCTTCGAGGGAGGGCGCGGGTACGTACGCGGTGGCCAGCCACGGCACCGCCGCCCGCGGATCGGCGTCCACGACGGCGGCCGTGTAGAAACCGCTGACGGCCCGTGCGGCCTCCACCTCGCGCGTGAAGCGGACGCGGAACAGCTGGTCCTCGGCGAGTTCGGTCCTCACCGTCTTGATCGCCACGCGCCGGCCCGACGCCGACCGCGCGAGGTAGACCAGCCCCATGCCGCCGGCCCCGAGCCGTGCCAGCACCTCGAACGGGCCGATCCGCCGCGGGTCGTGCTGCGTCAGCTGATCCATAACTTGCCTGCCACCTCCCCGTACGAGGCCGCAAACACAGCCCCGTGAAGCGTCTCACCACTGGGCACCACCCAGCGGTGCGCACCCTGATTCTTCCTGTCTGAAGCGGCGGTGGCGAACCCGGGGGCGGAACGGGGTGTCTCACCCGGATTCGGACAGGTCGCGCCCGCGCACCGCAAGCGCGACGGTCTGCTCCGTGCCGGCCCGTTACGCCCCGGTTCCGGCTTCCCGGGCTTCCCGGGATCCGGTGGCCTCGGTGGCCTCGGCGTGCCCCGTGGCCCCTGCGCGCTCCGTGGTCACGGCCTGCCCGGCCTGCCCGGTCTGCCCGGCCTGCTTGGTCTGCTCGGTCTGCTCGGCGAGTACGGCGAAGGTGGCGCCCTGGTCGTCGGTGAGAACCGCGATCCGCCCGTAGGGCGTGTCGAAGGGCGGCGCCTGGACGCGGCCACCGAGACCGACGGTCCGCGACGCGGCCTCGTCGCAGTCGTCGACCACGAAATAGATCATGAAGTGGTCGGGCATCTCGGCCGGGAAGGCGTCTCCTATGACACTGCGGCCACCGATGGCGGTGTCGGGACCGGGGTCGGCGCCGGCGGGCGACCACGCCCTGAAGTCCTGGCCCGCTTCTTCGATGTCGTAGCCCTGGAAGCCGAAGACGGTCTCGTAGAAGGGATCGGTCCGCTCCTTGTCCCGCGTATAGACCTCGGTCCAGCAGAAGGAGCCGGGCATGTCCCGCTTCTCGAAACCGGCGTGGCTGCCCGCCTGCCAGAGCCCGAAGACGGCGCCGCCCGGGTCGGCGGCCACGGCCATCGTGCCGAGCGGGGGAACGGGCAGCGGGTCCGTCACCAGCTGGCCGCCCGCGTCCCTGATCCTCCGGGCGAGCGCCACGGCGTCGTCGGTGGCGAAGTAGACGCCCCAGGCGGTGGGCATGCGTCCGTCGCGCTTGGGCGCGAGGGCGGCGACCTTCTTGCCGTCACTGAGGGCGTTGACGAAGCTGACCCGCCCAGCCCTTCCCCGGTCGTCGATGCCCGGGTCCTCGAAGGTCCAGCCGAACAGCGCACCGTAAAAGCGCTTGCCCGCTTCGACATCGGCAAGCGTCACATCCACCCAGCACGGCATGCCTTCTGCGTATACGGCCATGAGCCCGGATCCTTCCGTCACACAGGGCAGGGAAATGTGTGGCGCCCATCACCGCAAAACTAACGGGCCGCCGCTCTTCGCGCAGGAAAGCCAATCGAACAATTGACCAATCGCGAGGGCATTCACCTTGGGGCGCATGACGTGTCCACCAAAGTTTTCCACAGGCTGTTGATAAGACTATTCGGGTCGAAGGCGGCCCGCGGACCCCGGCGACGGTTCACGGACGGGCCGGAGACGGGCCACGGGCAGATCGCAGACGGACCACAGACGGACCGGTGCGGCAGGCCGTGACAGCAGGCCGATTCCCCATTTGCAGTCGGCCAAATCGCGCTCCGATCACCCGTCGGTAAGCTGACGGCATGACAGGACAAGTGCGCACCGTCGATGGCCGTGTGGCCGGACGACGTGGTCAGGCGACGCGGCAGAAGCTGCTCGACTGCCTCAGTGAGATGCTCAGCTCCTCACCCTACCGGGACGTCAAAGTCATCGATGTGGCCCGGAAAGCGGGCACTTCACCGGCGACGTTCTACCAGTACTTCCCCGATGTGGAGGGCGCCGTCCTCGAGATCGCGGAAGAAATGGCCAAAGAAGGCGCCGGATTGGCCGAACTCGCCTCCGGCCGTTCCTGGGTCGGAAAGGCCGGCTGGGCGACCTCCGAAGATCTCGTCGAGGGTTTTCTCGACTTCTGGCGCAAGAACGACGCCATCCTCCGGGTGGTCGACCTCGGCGCGGCAGAGGGCGACAAGCGGTTCCACAAGATCCGCATGAAAATCCTGAACTCCGTGACCAACTCCCTTACCGACGCGGTGAAGGAGCTCCAGTCCAAGAGCAAGGTGGACAAGGACATCAACCCGGCCGCGATGGCCGGCTCGCTCGTCGCGATGCTGGCGGCGGTCGCCTCGCACCAGAAGGGCTTCCAGTCCTGGGGTGTGAAGCAGAACGAACTCAAGCCCCATCTCGCCCTGTTGGTGCACCTGGGCATCACCGGCAAGAAGCCTGCGAAGTAGCGCACGAAGCAGAACCCGAGCCCCAGAATCCCCGAACCCCCGAGCCCTCACACCCCGGAGTACAAGAACCCTCGAGTCACTGAGCCCTGGGCCCTGCCCCCAGTCCTGTCTACGCAGCGGCGGACCACGCCACGGTCCGCCGCTGCGGCATTCTCCGCCCGTGCCGCCCCGCATGGTGTGAGATGGCCGGATGACCTTCCAGGACCTGCTCCGCTCCCAGCGCGTATGGGACACGGAACTCCCCGCGTTCGAACCGGACGCCGCACCGCCCGAGCCGCTCCCCCTGTTCCACCGGTGGTTCGCCGAGACCGTCGCCGCCGGGCAGCCCGAGCCGCACACGATGAGCCTGGCGACCGTGGACGAGAACGGGCTCCCCGACGTACGCACCGTGATGCTGCACGGCGCGGACCACCGCGGCTGGCACTTCGCCTCCCACTCCACCAGCGCCAAGGGCCGCCAGCTGGCCGCGCACCCGCACGCGGCGCTCGGGTTCTACTGGGCGGCGCAGGGCAGGCAGGTGCGGGTCAGGGGCGCGGTGACCACCGGAACGCCGGACGAGAGCCGGGCCGATCTGCACGCGCGGTCCACGGGCGCGCTCGCCTCCGCGCTGGTGGGGCGGCAGAGCGAAGTCCTGGCGCGGTACGAGGAGTTGGTGCGGGTGTCGGAGTCGGCGTGGGAACGGGCGCAGGCCGAGCCGGAGGCCGGCGTACCGACCTGGACGCTGTACGTCGTGGACCCCGCCGAGGTGGAGTTCTTCCAGGGGGACGCCAGACGCCGGCACGTGCGGCTGCGGTACCGGCGGGACGGTGGCGGGGAGTGGAGGCGGGAACTGCTCTGGCCGTAGGCGCCCCGGGTCACGACACCCCCGTAGTCCTCCGGGGCCCGCCGGCTCCGCCGCCTCTCCCGGTGGGGTCAGGCGGGAGCCGGGGCGGCGTCGGACTTGGCACCGGACTTGGCACCGGACTTGTCATCGGACTTGGCGTCCGGCTTCCGGCGGATCACCAGGGCCATCAGCGCCGCCGCCGCGCACAGTGCCCCCGCCGCGTACCAGACCACGTCGTACGAACCGAACACGTCCCGCGCCACACCGCCCGCGAAGGCCACCACCGCCGCGCCCACCTGGTGCGACGCGAGCACCCAGCCGAAGACGATCGCCGAGTCCTCGCCGTACTGCTCCCGGCACAGGGCCAGGGTCGGTGGGACCGTCGCCACCCAGTCGAGGCCGTAGAAGACGATGAAGAAGATCATCGGCGGGTGGACGGTCGGGGCCATCAGCATCGGCAGGAAGAGCAGCGAGACGCCGCGCAGCGCGTAGTAGACCGCCAGCAGGCGGCGCGCCTCGAAACGGTCGGTGAGCCAGCCCGAGGCGATCGTGCCGATGACGTCGAAGACGCCGATGACGGCCAGCAGTGAGGCGGCGGCGGTGATCGGCATGCCGTGGTCATGCGCCGAGGGAATGAAATAGGTGCGCATGAGTCCGTTGGTCGACGCGCCGCAGATCGCGAACGTGCCCGCCAGCAGCCAGAACGGCCCGGTCTTCGCCGCCGCGAAAAGGACCGTGACCGCACGCTTCGCCGCACCGCTCCGGGGCGCGGGCTTCGGTACGAACTCCCCGCCGTAGGGGGCGAGTCCGACGTCCGCCGGGTGGTCGCGCAGCAGCAGCCACACGAACGGGACGACGACCAGGGCGGCCAGCGCGACCGTGACGGAGGCGGACTCCCAGTCGTGGTGCTCGACGATCCAGGCACAGAGGGGGAGGAAGATGAGCTGCCCGGACGCGCCCGCGGCCGTGAGGACGCCGGTGACCAGGCCCCGGCGCGCCACGAACCAGCGGTTGGTGACCGTCGCCGCGAAGGCCAGCGCCATCGAGCCCGTACCGAGGCCGACGAGCAGGCCCCAGTAGAGCATCAGCTGCCAGACGGCCGTCATCCAGACGCTGAGCAGGGCGCCCGCGGCGACCATGCTCAGCGCCACGGCCACCACCCGGCGGATGCCGAAGCGGTCCATGAGCGCGGCGGCGAACGGCGCGGTGAGACCGTACAGCGCCATGTCGATGGCGACGGCGACCCCGATCTCGCCGCGCGACCAGCCGAACTCCTCGTGGAGCGGGTCGATCAGCAGGCCCGGCAGGGAGTTGAACGCCGCCCCGCCGATGATCGTCACAAAGGCCACCGCCGCGACGAACCACGCACGGTGGATGCGAGCGGGGCGGCGGGGGCCCGCAGGCGCCGGTACGGCGTCCTGGGCGGGTTCGGTTGTCTGGGTCACGTCACTCAGCTTCGAGCGCGCGAAGAGCGCGGACGAGTGGCCCGACGGTCAGGGTTCGAAAGAATCGGGACACGCAACCGACCGCAGGACAGGACAACGAGACAGGACGGGACAGCGGGACAGCGGGACAGCGGGACAGGGCAGGACGGGAGTCGCCAAGACCGGGAGACACCAAGACCGGAACACGGCCGGAACGCCCCACCTGCCGGACCCCGCGCGCCTCACTCCACCCGCCGCAGCTCCCGGATCGGCCGGGTCCCCAGCAGCACCCCGACCACCGCCACCATGACCCCCACCCCCGCCAGCAGCACCTGCTCCGCGCCCACCCGCTCCGCCACCGGACCGGCCAGCGCCCGTCCCGCCGCCATCATCAGCAGCGACCCGGACACGTCGTAGGCGTGCAGCCGGTTCAGCGCGTCGGCCGGGACGTGCGTCTGGACCGTCGTCGACCACATCACCAGCCAGAACGCGAAGGCCGCCCCGCCGGCGAACTGACCGACTCCCAGGGCGGGTACGGACATGCCGAGCCCCAGGACCACCAGGTTCACCACGACCCCGAGCAGCGCCACCGCCCCCGCCGCCAGCGGACGCCCCGGCCGCAGGCGCAGCGCCAGCAGGCCGCCCGCCGCACTGCCCGCGCCATGGACCGCCATCAGCGCGCCGTACGTCCCCGCACCGTGCCCCTCGGTCACCAGGACCGCCGTCAGCGGCATCATCGGGCCCGCCACGGTCAGTCCGTACACCGTCCAGATCGCGATGACGCCCCACAGCCAGCTGCGCGCGGTGAACTCGTGCCAGCCGTCCACCAGTTCGGCCAGCAGAGAGCCGCGCTCCACCGGGTCGCCCTCCGGGAAAAGCCTCAGCAGGAACAGGCAGACCCCGCTCACCCCGAAGGTCGCGGCGTTCGCGGCGAAGACCGCGCCCGCGCCACCGGAGAGCCCGGCCACGAGCCCCGCGAAGGCCGGCCCCGCCATGGTCATCAGCGCCTCGCAGACGCGCAGGACCGCGTTCGCCTTCTGCACGTCGTGCGCGATGCGCGGGACGATCGAAGCGACCCCGGGCTGGAAGAGCGCGGCGCCGATGCCGCTGACCGCGCTCAGCCCGTACACCACCCACACCGACGGATCGCCGGCCGCGAAGGAGAGGGCGAGCACCGAGGCGCCGACCAGCCGCAGCCCGTCCGCGAGGATCATCATCCGGCGGGGCGTGAAGCGGTCCGCGAGTACGCCGCCGAAGAGGACCAGCACCGCGAAGGGGCCGATCCACGCGGCGAGGGCGTAACCGACGGACGAGCCGGGGCGGCCCGCGCCGAGCAGTCCCGCCGCGAGGGCGACGGGGACCATGCCGTCGCCGAAGACGGCGACCGTACGGGCCACGAAGAAGAGCCGGAAGTTGTGGTTCCAGAGACTTTTGGAGGCGGCTCGCGGTCCTGGCGCCCTCTCCGTGGCCTTCTCGGGAATGTCCTGGGGCCTTGCACGCTTGTCCGTCACAGCGCAGAGATGTATCAGGTAGAGGTCTATACCAGCCAGTGTTTAATTCAGCGCACGCGCACAGGAGTACGCCATGCCGCACCGCGTCGTCGTTCTCGCACTCGACGGGCTGCTCCCCTTCGAACTCGGCATACCGCACCGCATCTTCGGGCGTACGAAGGACGTGTCGGGCAGGTGCCTCTACGAGATCGTGACGTGTTCCGTCCGGCCGCCGGGCCCCGTCCGTACCGACGCCGACTTCTCCATCGACGTCGAGCACGGTCCCGAGGCGCTGGCCACCGCCGACACCGTCGTGGTCCCCGCCTCGTACGAACTCGGTCGCGTCTACGAAGAGGGCCTGCTGACCGAGGACCTCAAGGCCGCCTTCGCCCTCGTACGCCCCGGCACCCGCATGGTCTCCATCTGCACCGGCGGCTACGTCCTGGCCGCGGCGGGCTACCTCGACGGCCGCCCCGCCACCACCCACTGGTCGGCCGCCGAGCACTTCCAGCGGCTGTTCCCGTCCGTCAAGGTCGACGCGGACGTCCTGTTCATCGACGACGGCGACGTCCTGACCTCCGCCGGGGTCGCCGCCGGGCTCGATCTCTGCCTGCACATCGTGCGGCGCGACCACGGCAGCCGGACCGCCAACGAGGTGGCCCGCAGCACCGTCGTACCCCCGCACCGGGACGGCGGCCAGGCGCAGTACATCCACCGCCCCGTCCCCGAACCCCGGCTGTCGACCACGGCCACCGCCCGGGCGTGGGCGCTCCGCCGGCTCCACGAACCGATCCAGCTGCGCGACATGGCCGAGCAGGAATCGATGTCGGTACGGACGTTCACGCGCCGGTTCCGCGAGGAGGCCGGGATCAGCCCGGGCCAGTGGCTGACCCAGCAGCGCGTCGAGCGGGCCCGCCAGCTCCTCGAGTCCAGCGACCTGTCCGTCGACCGGATCGCGCGCGACTCCGGCTTCGGTACGGCGACGTCGCTGCGCCAGCACCTACAGGCGGCTCTCGGTGTCCCGCCGACCGTCTACCGCCGCACTTTCCGCGCCACCACCGAAAGTCCCACCACCGGAAGCCCCACCACCGAAAACCCCACCGCGGAGAGCCCCGGCACCGGAAGCTCCGCGACCGGGCACCCCCTCGCCGGCGTCTGAGACCGGCCGACGGTACGACACGGAGCCGACCGTAGCGCGGGACACACCGCCGCTCCCCTCGATGCGCGCCCGCTTCGAGCAGCCGGGTGGCGGCGCGCTTCCGCACGCCCCGGGCACGGCGCAAGGGCCGCCACCCGGCTTCGGCGCACCGGCCAGGCCCCTCCCGCCCAGGAGGGGCCGGCGCCGAACCACGGCCCGCACTCGCCGAGGACGGGCCGTGCGGCACGCCTCTGATCCTCGACGTCCCCTCGCGACGGGCCGCCTCGTCCAAGGGTCATCAGGACCTGACGAGCCGTCAACCCTCGTTCGGTGGTGTGCGGGTCACGCGCTGTGCGTGACAGCGCGCGACGGCTCGTACGTGACCGCCTCGTACGGCCCCCTCGTCACCACGGGCGTCCCCCGGTCGACCTCGCACCAGATCCGCTTGCCGGCGCCCTCGGACTGCCAGCCCCACCGGTCGGCGAGCCCGTCGACCAGTTCGAGCCCCCGCCCGTTGGTGTCCCCGCCCTCCGCGTGCCGGGGCTTCGGCGGGCAGGCACTGGCGTCGGCGACCTCGACCCGGACCGTGCGGTCGTCGGCGATGCCGAAGAGCATCCGCAGCACGGCCGGACAGCCCGTATGCACGACCGCGTTGGTGACCAGCTCCGAGATGAGCAGGAGCAGGGTCTCGGCCAGCGGTTCGTCGGCCCTTATCCCGGAGCCGACGAGCCGCGAGCGCGCCCACCTCCGGGCTCGTCCCACCTCGGCAGGGTCGGCCCCTACCTCCAACTGCACTTGAAGCACCTGCACCGCTCACACCATCCGAACCGGCGGACACATCGCCTCGCGTCTCCACAGGGTCACGGAACGTGATTCCCTTACGAGACAGCATGGTTGACGTACAGTCACCGCAACAAGCGCTTCAGGCATATTCCAGCGCGAAGGAGTACGCGTGATGCATACTGTGCGACGCACGCTGCGGGGAGTCGAACAGGGGCGCGCACGGCGCCCCCACACGGCGCGAGCGGCGCACATCTCGCGGCCCGGAGTCACCGCACGGGCGACGCCGGGGCAGCTGCGCATCACAACCACTCGCATCCCACGGAGCGTACCGGAGCACACGCCGACTCCGGGCCGTGACGAGTCGCGCGAAGGACACAACCCGATATCGACGCACGGTAATCGCTCACCCGTCACAGAATCAGCCGCCGGACCGGCCCGGCGGCCGCGGCGGGACCGCGCGTCCTAGGCGCCGGGAGCGGCAGGGGTGCCGGGGGCCGCGGGGGTACCGGGGGCGGCAGGGCCGTCGGGTCCGGCCGCCGTGCAGTAGTAGCGGGCGAAGGCGGAGAGGATCTCCTCCTCGCTGATCAGACCGTCACCGTCCGCGTCGAGCGCGGTGGCGACGTCCCGCGCCGTGTCCTCGGCCACTCCCAGCACGCGCAGGGCCCGGGCCGCTGCCTGCGGGGCGACTCCCGAGCCGTCCTCCTCGGCCGCGACGGCGATCACCGCGTGCAGGAACGGGCGGGCGATCCCGGCGAACCGCTGCGGGTTGTCCCCCAGCCGCTTCACCGCCCCCGTGACGAACTCCTCACGGCTGACCCGCTGGTCCCCGTCCACGTCGGCGATGCCCGCCATGCCCTGCCAGAAAGCCTCGGCGCCCATGTAGAGCGCCTGTCCCTTGTCGCAACGGGCCGTCGTGCCGAACTCGGCCAGCAGCGCCGCGGCGGCGGCGCTGAAGTCCTCGCGGTCGATGTATCCGTTGCCGTCCTGGTCGAAGCTCGCGAAGCGGGCGGCCGTCTTGCGCTCGTACTCTGAGCTGTCCATGGGAGGGAGGGTACGGCGTGGGCGGGCGGACCGGCGCCTTCTCAGGCGGAGAGGGCCTGTGCCTCGTCGTCGGCGGCCGTGGCCACGTCGGGGAAGACCTCGAAGAGGCGGCGTACGCCGAGGGCCGCGAGCACCCGGTTGACGTGCGAACCGTCGACCGCCCCGCGGGCGGGCAGGATCAGCCGCAGGTCGCCGCCGCAGGAGTGCATCAGGCGGCGGGCGGCGATCATGACGCCGACCCCGCTGGAATCGCAGAAGAGAACCTCGGACAGGTCCAGCACCACACGGTGGCGGCCGTGCGCGACGGCTTCGTGCACGTGCTGGCGGACGGCGGGCGAGGTCACCAGATCCAGCTCTCCGGAGACGTGCAGTACGGCCCAGGCGTTGTGCTCGGCCTCGATCACCTTCAGCGTCACGCGTCCGGACCTTTCGTTCTGCCGATGCGGAAGTAGTCCTTCCCCTCGCGGCTGCCCCGCCGCCCTCCCACGAAACACCACGGCCCCGGGAGGACCGGATCGGGGGATCCGATCATTATCATCCCGGACCGGGACGCGGACACACTTACCGTAAAAGGGCATGCGTTGTCAGCGGCTCGCACTACATTCGAAGGAAGTGACGAGGGCACAGGGCACGTGGTGGGCAGACTCACAGGGCTGGGGGCCGCATGGCGAAGGACGCACCGCCTCGCTGGGACCGCAGGATGCAGCAGCGGCTCTCGCGCGGCGAGGCGGCGGCGCTCGGCGAGCTGTACGACAGGTTCGCCTCGCTGGTGCACAGCATCGCCCACCGGGTGCTCGACGACGACGCGGCGGCCGACCAGATCATGCGCGAGGTTTTCGGTCACGTCTGGGAGAAGCCGGACACGTACGACCCCAAACAGGGCTCGATGAGGTCCTGGGTGGCCGGGCTCACGCACCGGCAGGCCGTGCAGCGGCTGCGGCAGACCGGGGCCGCGGCGCTGACGGACGGCGGCGAGGGCACCTCGGAGGAGCTGGAGCAGAAGGTCCGCAGGGCCTCGGCCGCCGCCCGCGCGGACTACATCGTGACGTCGATGCCGGCGCCGCTGCGGGCCGCGCTGGAGCTCGCGTACTTCCAGCGCAGGGACTACCGGCAGACGGCGGCCGACCTGGGGGTCACGGAGGACGAGGCGCGCAGGCGGCTGCGGCTCGGGCTGCAACTGCTGTCCACGGCGAACCCGCGCCACCAGGACGGTCTGTGGCCCCCGCCCGGATACGGACAGCACGGATGAGCGGGGAACACGGTCCGGACGGGGCCGCGGAGTCGAACGGGCACGGGGGCGGGGACGGGGACGGCGGCCGGGACGGACGGGAGCGGCCGCAGGACCGGACTCCGCGCATCCCGGCGCCGAGGGCGGCGGCGGACGACCGCGAGGTGCTGGAGACGGTGGAGGCGCCAGCCCCGCCCCCACCGCCCGGGGTACCCGAGGTCCTGGAGGTCCCCGAGGCCCTCTCCCACGATGTGCTCAAGTCGCTGCTGGGTGCCTGGGCGCTGTCCGCGTGCGCGGCCGACGAGACCCATGCGGTCGAGGACCACCTCACCGAGTGCGCCCCCTGCGCGGAGGAGGCCCTGCGACTGCGGGACGCGGTCGGCCTGCTCCACACCGAGCGCAGCCTGGACCTCGACCCGCTGCTGCGCAACCGCGTGCTCGACGGCTGCCTGGGACGCCGGCCCGCACGCGTCCCCGTCCCCGGCTGGGCCACGCCGTACGACGCCGAGACGGCGCGCCTGGACGCCCTGCTGCGGGACATCGGCGACTCGGAGTGGCATGCGCCGGTGCGCCTGAAGTGGTTCGCCGACGAGGAGGCGACGACCCGTAAAACGACCGTCGCCGGGGTCATCGGCCACCTGATGACCGTCGACGGCCTGGTCGCGAAGGCGCTCGGCCTCGACGACCCGATGGGCACGGCAGGACCGGAATCGCCGTCGGACCGCACCGAGTCGTACTGGCACTCCTCCCGCTTCCCGCCGACCCGCACCGTCCGCGAACCGTGGCGCGAGCAGGGCCACGCCCTCATCCGCACGGTGTCCTTCGCGGGCCGCGGCGCGGCCGAGCTCTCCGTCTCGTACGGCGACTTCGCCCTGCCCCTGCGCGACGCGCTGCTGGACCGTGCCTTCGAGTGCTGGGTGCACGCCGAGGACATCGCGGACGCGGTGCACTATCCGTACGAACCGCCGGCCGCCGCGCACCTCAACCGCATGATCGACCTGGCCGCCCGGCTGATCCCGGCGACCCTCGCCGCCCGCCGCAGAGCCGGTCTCGCGGCCCCGGCGCGGTGTCTGGTGACGCCGGGCTCACCCGGCCGCTCGCTCCACCTGGAGATCGAGGGCGCGGGCGGCGGCGACTGGTACATCCCGCTGGACTCCCCGGCGGCGGTCGGCTCGGCCGCGCACAAGGTGGCCCATGTCGCCCTGGACGGCGTCGAGTTCTGCCAGCTGGCCTCGGGCCACGTGCCGCCGCAGGACGCTGCGGCGGGACAGAACGGCGACCGGGAGGCGATCCGCGACGTGCTCTTCGCGGCGGCGTCCCTGAGCCGCCTGTAGACCCGTAGACCCGTAGACCCGCGCCCTGCGGGCCTACGCGAAGACCACCGTGCGGCGGCCGTTGAGCAGGACGCGGTGCTCGCTGTGCCACTTCACCGCCCGCGCCAGCGCCTGGCACTCCACGTCGCGGCCGATCGCCACCAGCTGCTCCGGCGTCACGTCGTGGCCCACCCGCTCGACCTCCTGCTCGATGATCGGGCCCTCGTCGAGGTCGGCCGTCACATAGTGCGCCGTGGCGCCGATGAGCTTCACTCCGCGCGCATGCGCCTGGTGGTAGGGCTTGGCGCCCTTGAAGCTCGGCAGGAAGGAGTGGTGGATGTTGATGATCCGGCCGCTCAGCTGCTTGCACAGGTCGTCCGAGAGGACCTGCATGTAGCGGGCCAGGACGACCAGCTCGACGTTCTCGGAACGTACGGTTTCGAGGAGCTGCGCCTCCGCGTCCGCCTTGTTGTCCCGCGTCACCGGAATGTGGTGGAAGGGGATGTCGTACGAGCCGACCAGCTCGGCGAAGTCCGTGTGGTTCGAGACGACCGCCGCGATCTCCACCGCCAGGGCGCCGGTCCGCGACCGGAAGAGCAGGTCGTTCAGGCAGTGGCCGAACTTGCTGACCATCAACAGGATCCGCATCCGCTCCTCGGGGCGGTGGATCTGCCAGTCCATCCGGAAGGAGTCCCCGATCGCGGCGAAGCTGGCCCGCAGCTTCTCCACGGTCACCGGAGCGTCCGCCGAGAAGTGGACCCGCATGAAGAACAGACCCGTGTCGTGGTCGCCGAACTGCTGGCTGTCCTCGATGTTGCACCCGGTCATGAAGAGGTAGCTCGACACGGCGTGCACGATGCCCTGTTTGTCCGGACACGAGAGGGTGAGGACGTACTGGTCCGAGGAGGGCCGGTCCGACGGGGGCAGGAGGGAGGGGGCGGGCTGCGGGGCGCTCATGACTCCGAGGATTCCATATCCGGCGGGGGTCAGGCCGACCCGGTCAGAATGCGGATGACCTCCAGCGTGCGCGGCTCGGTGTCCGGGTCGTCCCCGTCGCTCGCCGCCAGCCGTACGTGCGCCTCGCGCGCCGCCCGTACCGCCTCCGGCCAGGCGTGGTGCTCCAGGTACGCCGACACGGGGGCGTCCGCGCCCACCTGGTGCATGATCTTCAGCACCCGCAGGACGGCGACGTCGACGAGCGCGGCCTCCTGGGAGTCCCGGAAGATCGTGCCGACGTACTTCTCGGCCGACCAGTTGTCCAGCCAGGTGTCCTCGACCAGCCGGTACACGGCATCTGTCACGTCTCCGTAGCCCTCGACGCCCGCCAGCCAGCACTGCTGCTGGAAGAGGGGGTCGGAGAGCATGTGCAGCGCGGATCGCACGTTCGTGCGCCAGCGCCACCACGGCATGTCATTGAGCGGCATGCCGCCCATGGTGGGGGAGCGACGGCCGCGACGGGAAGAGTTCACCGAACCTTGCACGGTTGCAAATCGTACGTTCCCTGACGGCACGGGCGTACGACCCCCCTCAATTCACTTCGACGTCACCCTTCGTTGAGGCATGCTCACTGCTCTGTTACCCATGGGGCGGAAGTGTGTGCACACATGACCGGACGGCGAAGCCCCTCCTCTCCCCGCACATTCCTCTCGAAGGCCACGGCCTCCATAGCCGCGGGTACGGCGACGGCGGTCGGGGCGTCGCTGCTCGCCGGCTGCGCGGTGCTCCCCGGGGCCTCGGAGGACTCCAGGGAGCCCGTGACCGTCATGACGTGGGCCCCCGAAGGGACCCCGGCCACGAACATGCCGGGCATGCCCGCCATGGCGAAGGCATACGCCCGCTGGGCCAACGCGAACGGCGGTCTGGCGGGCCACGAGCTCAAGGTCGTCACCTGCAACGAGCACAACACCACCGTCGGCGCGTCCCAGTGCGCCAAACAGGCCGTGCGACAGGGCGTGATCGCGGTCGTCGGCTCGTACAGCCAGCACGGCCGGGCCTTCATGGCGCCGCTGGAGACCGCCGGCATTCCCTACCTCGGCGGCTACGGCGCCTCCGACAAGGAGTTCAACAGCCCGCTCTCCTACCCCGTCAACGGCGGCCAGGCGGCTCTCCTCGCGGGCAACGGCAGGCAGCTCGCCCGCGACTGCGACCGCGTGTCCCTGGTACGCCCCGACACGGTCGCCGGCGACGACCTGGCGACGCTCCTCGGTTCGGGCCTCGCGGAGGGCGACCGCAAGGCGGCCACCGACATCCTGGCGGCGGAGGACGCGAACGACTACACCGCGCAGGCACGGGAGGCGCTCAGCAGCGCGGGTGCCTTCGACGCGTACGGGACCGGAACCGGCTGCGTCACGGCGGTGCTCGGCGACCGTACGGAGACGTTCTTCGACTCGTTCCGGAGACTGGAACCGGAGGTACACGGGAACGTCCGGGTCGCGTCGGTGCTCGGCAGCGTCGGCCAGCCGCTCCTCGACCGCACAGGCGGCAAGGACGGGCCCTTCGAGGGCGCGTACGTCACCGGCTGGTACCCGGTGGCGAGCGACGCGCGCTGGGGCCCGATGCGCCAGGTGATCCGGGAGCACGCCTTCGCGGACAACCGGATCGACCCGGCCGACACCGGGGTGCAGACCACCTGGATCGCGTACACCGTGCTCAAGGAGATCCTCGAATCGCTCGCGGAGAACGGCACGGACGGCGTCACGGCGTCCGACATGGTCGGGGCCCTGAACCAGAGCGAGGGAGTGGAGACGGGCGGCCTCACACCGACTCTCAGCTGGCGCCTGGAGCACCTGCTGGCGGCGCGGGACTTTCCGCGCATCGTCAACAGGTACGTGACGTTCCAAGTGGTGCGCCGGGGGCGGCTGGTGTCGGTGAAGGAGGGCTTCGTGGACGTGGGCGAGACGCTGGTGCAGGCGCCTTCCGCGGGCTGACTCACGGGGAGACGGGAGGAGGGGGCCGGACGCCCGAGCCGGGCGTCCGGCCCCCTCCTCCCTGTTCCTGTCGTCCTGCCGTCCTTTTGCCCTGCCGCCCTGCCGCCTGTTGTCGGTCGCGGTCAGAGCTGCGTGGCGTCGCGCTCCGTCAAGCCGTAGCGCTTCGCTATCTCGTTCCAGATGCCGACGGCTTCCTTCTTCGCCTGCGACGCCTTGCCGCTCTCGCGGTTGCCCGCCTGCTGCTGCGGCGTCGACCGCGCGTGCCCCTTCTTGCAGCCCTTCTTGTCCGCGACCTGGTCCGCCCAGGCGGCGTAGTGGTTGTCGGCCGCTTCCGACGCCTTCCACGCGCTGGTGAGCGAGGCCGAAAGCTCGGCGTGGTCCGGCAGCTTGTCGACGGCCAGGCCCTGGAGGCGGGTCACCAGTTCACTGCGCTGCTTGGCGGCGGCACGCAGGTCGCTCGCCGCCTTCGGCAGGTTCTTGCAGGCTCCGATGGACTGGACCGCGCTGATGACGGAGGCACGGCTGTCGTTGCTGTCGGCGAGCAGCGCGTCGAGCGACTTGGCCTGCGGCTCGGCCGGGTCGGGGGCGGCCTGCGGCGAGGTCTCGCCCGCCGGTGAACTCACCGCGGCGACCGGCTTCTTGTCCTCGGACTTCTCCTTTTCGCCACCACTGAGCAGCGCGCCCGCCCCGAGGCCGAGCGCGGAACAGCCGACGACGACCGCGGCGATCAGCACCAGGGGCGAGTTGCGCCGGCGCGGGGCAGCCCCTGCGCCCCCCGCGGGGGTGGCGGGGGCCATGGGCGTGGGGGCCACGGAGGGCGCGGGCATCGCGGCCGAAGCCTGCGCGGCGGCGTTGCGGCGTGCGGCACGGCCCTGGGGGGCGGCCCCGAACGGCGGCTGCTGGTGGGGCGGCTGCTGCTGCGGCTGCGCCTGGGACTGTCCGTCGAAGTGCGGCATCTGCCGGGTGGAATCCGCCGCCTGCGGCCCGGCACCGCCCCGGAAGAGGCTGTCGAACTCGGCGGGCGGCTGCCGGTCTTCGGGGCCGCCGGGGCGGATGCCGTAGGGAGCGCCGGAGGGCGCCTCGGGAGCGCCCTGGGCGTTCGGCACGGGCGGGAGGTACTGCGTGGCGTCCGCGTCGCCCGCCGGGGCTCCGCCGGGCGCGGGCGCGTTCTGGTGCCGGCCGAGGAACTGCGTCGAGTCCGCCGGGCTCTCGGGCGGCAGGGCGCCGGGTCCGGCCGGCGGCACGGGCGGGAGGTACTGCGTGGCGTCCGCGTCGCCCGCCGGGGCTCCGGCGGGGGCCTCCGGGGGCAGGGGCTGCGGGTGCGGCTGCTGGGCACCGTACTGCTGCTGCTGCTGGGCGCCGTACGGCGGCTGCGGCTGCGCGCCGTACTGCTGCTGCGTTCCCGGCTGCGGCGGCGGCAGGGCGCCGGGCTGCTGGGCGCCGTACGGCTGGGTCCCGTACTGCGGCTGCGGCTGCGGCTGCGGCTGCGGCTGCGGCTGCGGCTGCGGCGCACCGTACTGCTGCTGCTGCTGCGGTGGCTGGGCGGCACCGGGCTGCTGAGGGCCCCACGGCTCGCCCCACGGCTGTCCACCCGCCGGAGCCACCCGCTCCTCGGGTGCCCCGGGTACCCAGGGGCCACTGCCGTCCGCGGGCAGCACGACACCCTCGTGCGCGGGCGGCCGCGCAGCGGGAAGCCGCGACTCGTCACCCTGTCCGCTCTGCGTCACCGGGACTCCTACGTGTGGACGTATGTGTGGATCTACGGAACCGTCGGTTCACGCTACCGGGTGACACCGCGCCTCTGCCACGCGCCCACCGTCCCCACACATACCGCCGAAGGCCCAGCGGGGAGTCCTGTGACGGGTTGTGCCCTTAAGGCCCTGTTAAAGACCCCGCCAGGACCCCGCCAGGGCCTCGCCAGGGCCTCGCCCGCATCCCCCCTCGGAGCCCTGCCACAGCTCGTCACGGCCCGTCGCATTCCGTCACGGTCCCCGGAAAGTCCCTACGCCGCCTGCATCTCCAGCCGGGCGCCGAATTCACGCACCGCGGGCTCGTCGCGGTACGGCTCCAGCCGCTGCTGGAAGTCCTCCAGGTACTCCGCTCCCCGGTTCGACCGCAACGTGCCCAGCAGCTCCACCGCGCGCGTGCCCGTGTCGCAGGCCTGCTCGATCTCGCGCTGCTGCACCTGCGCCGTGGCCAGTACGACCAGGCCGATCCCCCGGCGCCGCGCCCGCGCGTCCGGATGGCCGTCCAGGGCCTCCTGTGCCCGGCGTGCCGCCGCTTCCCCCTGGCCCAGGTCGCGGTGGCAGTGCGCCAGCTCGTCACAGAGGTACGCGTGGTCGAAGTGCGCGATCCACACGGGGTCGTCGCCCGTGCCGTCCCCGGAACGCTCCAGCGCGCCCAGCGCCTTGGCCGCCATCGCCTCGCAGGCCCGCGCGTCGCCCATCAGCGCGTGCCCGCGCGCCTCCGCCGCGCAGAACATCGCCTCCGCGCGCGGTGTCACCCGCCCCCGGGCCCCCTCCTGCGCCGCCCGCGCCAACTGCGCGATCTCGCGCGGGTTCCCGAGCTGGGCGGCCAGGTGGCTCATGGACGCGGCCAGTACGTACCCGCCGTAGCCCCGGTCGTCCGCCGCCTGGGCGAGCCGCAGCGCCTGGATGTAGTAGCGCTGCGCGAGCCCCGGCTGGCCGGTGTCGACGGCCATGTAGCCGGCCAGTTCCGTCAGCCGTGCCACCGTCGCGAAGAGGTCCCGGCCGACCGATTCGCGGTACGAACCGGAGAGCAGCCCGGACACGACGCTGTTGAGGTAGTGCACGACGATCGGCCTGACGTGTCCGCTGCCGAAGCGGTGGTCCAGCTCCACGAGGGCGTCCGTGGTCGCCCGTACCGCCGCCACGTCCGACGCGCCGACCCGGCCGCCGCCCGCCGTCCTGGCCACCTGGGTGTCCGAACCCGTGATCAGCCAGTCGCGGCTCGGCTCGACGAGCGCCGAGGCGGCGACCGTCGAACCCGACAGGAAGTCGCGGCGCCCCACGTCGCTGCGCCACAGCTCGCAGACCTGCTCGATCGCGCCGGGCACGGTCGGCGCGAACTGCAGACCGATCCCGGAGGCCAGGTTCTTGCCGTTGGCCATGCCGATGTCGTCGATCGTGACCGTACGGCCGATCTTGCGCCCGATCGCTTCGGCGATGATGCCGGGTGCGCGCCCGCGCGGCTGCTGTCCGCGCAGCCAGCGGGCGACCGACGTCTTGTCGTACCTCAGGTCGAGACCGTGTTCGGCGCCGCACATGTTGACGCGGCGGGCGAGCCCGGCGTTGGAGCACCCGGCTTCCTGAATGAGCGCCTGCAACCGTTCGTTGGGCTGGCGGGCGACGAGAGGCCTGGCTGCCATTGACTACCCCCTGGTGCCGCAGTGGTCCGTGAATCATGGACTGAATCACGCTGATCACTGCCCGGCAGATATGCAGAGAATGCGGAACATGCCGGAAGAGAACGGTATTGGCGGCGTTTTGGCCGTCATTCCCGGGCTTCCGTACCTGTGGCTACCCACCTGCGGCCGCCCAGCCGCATGCGCGCCCCCGGCCATGCACCGGTGCGCCCCGCGTGCAGGATCGATGCTCCTCCGGCAAGGCGGCGCACGCCCGTAACCCGAGGTGACGGCGGGAGTTGAGCTGTTCGTGGAAGAGACCATCGGAGTCACGGACGCCGCCCAGATCCCCCATCAGCGCGGCGATCAACTGCTGGACAGCGCCGTGCGGTACGCGGAAGAACGGCACTGGGACGTGTTCCCCGGCACCTGGCTGGAGGCGGACGAGGGCGTCGAGCGCTGCTCGTGCGGCGTCCCCTCCTGCGCCTCGCCCGGCGCCCACCCCGCCACCGCCGACTGGGCGGCCCAGGCGACGGGCAGCGCCACCGCGGCACGCCGCCTGTGGTCGAAACAGCCGAGAGCGTCGATCCTGCTGCCGACGGGCCGCTCCTTCGACGCCCTGGACGTACCCGAGTCGGCCGGTTTCCTGGCGCTGGCCCGGATGGAGCGCATGGAGCTGACGCTCGGCCCCGTGACCTGCACCCCCGACCGCAGGATGCTGTTCTTCGTCCTGCCGGGAGCCGGTGCCAAAGTGCCCGACCTGGTACGCAAGCTGGGCTGGACACCGAGCGCGATCGACCTGACGACGCGGGGCGAGGGCGACTACGTCGCGGCGCCGCCGACCCGGCTCGGCGGGATGGGCGCGGTGCAGTGGGCGCGCCGCCCCACACCGGCCAACCGGTGGCTGCCGGACGTGGAGGAGCTGATCAGCCCCCTCGCCTACTCCTGCGGACGCGAGGCAGCCGCGGCGCGCACACGCCGACCGTAGGGTGTGTTCCCCGTAGCGGGACGGGGACACTTGGAGGCTGTGCTGCATGCGTGACCGGACAGTGGGACCAGAAGAGGCGGGCGGAGCGCACACTGCGCCGCCCGCCGCCGTACGTGCGGAGGGCCTGTGGAAGCGGTTCGGCGAGCAGATCGCCGTCGCCGGCATCGATCTGGAGCTGCCCGCGGGCCAGTTCATCGGCCTGGTCGGACCGAACGGGGCGGGCAAGACCACCACCTTGTCGATGGTCACGGGACTGCTGCGCCCCGACGCGGGAACGGTCCTGATCGGCGGGCACGACGTGTGGCGGGACCCGGTCGCGGTCAAGGCCAGGATCGGCGTACTGCCGGAAGGGCTGCGGCTCTTCGAGCGGCTGTCGGGGCGTGAACTCCTCGCGTACTCCGGGCGGCTGCGGGGGCTGCCCGGCGACGAGGTCGACAAGCGGACGACGCAACTGCTCGACGTACTCGATCTGGCGGGCGCGCAGCACAAGCTGGTCGTCGACTACTCGACCGGCATGCGCAAGAAGATCGGCCTCGCCGCCGCCCTGCTGCACAACCCCGAAGTGCTCTTCCTCGACGAGCCCTTCGAGGGCGTCGATCCCGTGTCGGCGCAGACGATCCGCGGCGTTCTGGAGCGGTACACGGCGTCCGGCGCGACCGTCGTCTTCTCCAGTCATGTGATGGAGCTCGTCGAGTCGCTGTGCGACTGGGTCGCGGTGATGGCGGGAGGGCGGATCCGCGCCCAGGGAACGCTCGCAGAGGTACGGGGCGACGCGCCCTCCCTCCAGAGGGCCTTCCTCGAACTGGTCGGCGCGAACGGACGGGACAGCGGGGAGAGCCTCGACTGGCTGGGCGGCGGCGCCCGGTGAGCGCGGGCGCTGCGGCTGTTCCCGGGAAGAGCGGACCGGCCGTTCCCGGGAAGGACACGCCGGCCGTTCCCGGGATCACCTCCGTCTTCGTACGGCTGAAGCTGTCGCTGCTGCGCAACGGGCTGCGGCAGTCGTCCGGCCGCAAGGCCGCCTACATCGTGTCCGCGGTGTTCGCGCTGCTCTTCGCGGCGCTCCAGCTGATCGGTCTGATCGTGCTGCGCGGGAACGAGCACGCGGTGACCGTCGTGGTGCTGCTGACGGCGCTTGTCGGGGTCGGCTGGGCGGTGATGCCGCTGTTCTTCCCCAGCGGTGACGAAACGCTCGACCCGTCCCGCCTGGTCATGCTGCCGCTGCGGCCCCGGCCGCTGATCCGGGCACTGCTGACGGCGTCACTCGTGGGGATCGGGCCGCTGTTCACGTTCTGTCTGGCACTGGGGTCGGTGATCGCCGTGGCGCGCGGCGCGGCGGCCGCCGCCGTCGGTGTCCTCGCCGTGGCGCTGACGCTGCTCCTGTGCGTGGCGTTGGCGCGGGCCGTGGCGGCGGCGAACGTGCGGCTGCTGACCAGCCGCAAGGGGCGTGATCTGGCCGTGCTGAGCGGCCTGGTGATCGCCGTCGGCATCCAGGTGGTCAACTTCGGCGCGCAGCGGCTCTCCGGCGCGGGCGGGCTCGCGAAGCTCGACCCGGTCGCGGACGTACTGAGCTGGGTGCCGCCGGCGTCGGCGATCGGCGCCGTGGACGCGGTGAGCGACGGGGCGTACGGCCGTGGGGCGGCCCAACTGCTGCTGGCCGCGGCGGCGCTGGCCGCGCTGCTGTGGTCCTGGGAGCGCAGTCTGGTCAGGCTGATGACGTCCCCGGACGGTTCGACGTTCCAGGCCGCCGAACCGGCCGGCAAGGAGTCGTCGCCGGGGTTCGGCGGCCGGTTCCTGCCCGACGGGCGTACGGGCACGGTGATCGAGCGCAGTCTGCGGTACGTGCGGCGGGACCCCAAGACCAAGGCCGCGTGGGTGACTTCGCTGGCGATCGGGCTGATCGTCCCGGTGTTCAACGCGCTCCAGGGAACGGGCACCATCTACTTCGCGTGCTTCGCGGCCGGGATGCTCGGCATCCAGATGTACAACCAGTTCGGCCAGGACACGTCCGCCTTCTGGATGGTCGCGACGACGATCTCCACGCCGCGGGACGCGTACGAGGAACTGCGGGCACGCGCCCTGGCGCTGCTGGTGATCACGCTTCCGTACACGGCGCTGGTCACCGTGGTCACGGCGGCGCTGGTGGGGAACTGGCGGGCCCTTCCCGAGGCGCTCGGACTGTCCTTCGCGCTGCTGGGCGCGATGCTGGCGACGGGAGCGGTGACTTCGGTGCGCTTCCCGTACTCGATCCCGCAGGACAGCGCGCACAAGAACGTCGCTCCGGGACAGGCGGGCCTCGCCTGGATCTCGATCCTCGGCGGCATGGTCGCGGCGGCACTGCTGTGCGCTCCGCTGATCGCGCTGACGATCTGGCTGCACGTGGCGGACGGGCAGGGCCGGCTGTGGCTGGTGCTGCCGCTGGGTGCGGCGTACGGCGCGCTGATCTCGTGGGCGGGCGTGCGCTGGGCGGCGCCGCAGGCGGCGGCGCGGCTGCCGGAGATCCTGACGGCGGTCAGCAAGGGCTGACCGCCGGGCCGGACAGGGACGGCTGGACGGCCGCGCCGGGCCGGGGAGGGCGAGGGACTCAGAGGCGGACTCGGGGGCGGCTCGCAGACGGCTCAGGGGCGGCTCAGGGGCGGGGTGACGGGCTCCTCGGCGGTCGCCTCCAGGAACGGCTCGATCGCGGCACGCCAGCCGTCCGGCCGGTCGTAGTGGATGAGGTGTCCCGCGTCCACCACCTCGGCGTACTGCCCGCGCGGCAGGACCCTGACCATCTCCTGGGCCTCCGCGCGGCCCAGTTCGCCGTCGAGGCCGCGGACCACCAGGGTGGGGCACTGGACCAGTGCGAGCTCCTCCCAGTGGGCCTCGTACACCCAGGTCTCGCGGGAAGCGAGCATCTGGCGGCGGGAGAAGAGCGGGTGCCAGCCGTCGGCGCGCTCGGCCATGACCTCGGCGAAGAACTCGCCGCGGGCCGGGCTCGGCCGCTCCACCCAGGGGTCGTCCTCACCGAACCACTTGCGGACGTCGGCCAGTGTGGCGAACGGGACGGGCCAGGACTTGAACCAGTCCTCCCACCCGCGTTGCGACGCGGCGCCGAGCGCGCTGGCCCGCATGTCGCAGATGACGACGGCGCGGACGAGATCGGGACGCTTGGCGGCGAGCTGCCAGGCGGTGAGAGCGCCCATGGAGTGCCCGATGAGGGTGACGGGCGCGAGGCCCAGCTGCTCGACCGCGGCTTCGGCGTCGGCGACGTACGCCTCGCGCGTGTACGGGCCGTCGGCCGGCTTCTCGCTGCGGCCGTGTCCGCGCTGGTCGAGGGCGACGGCGCGGCAGCGCTCGGAGAGCCAGCGCGCGGTGCCCGCCCAGTGCGCGGCACGGCCCATCAGCCCGTGGAGCAGTAAGACCCCGGAGGCGCGGTCGGTTTCTCCGCTCCCCTTGGGCGGGTCGGCGAACTCCCAGGCCGCGAGGCGTACGCCGTCGGCTCCGGTCACATCGATGCGCCGCACCATATGTCCTGGCACCCCCTTCGTCCCCCGGGTGGTCCATTGATGAGTGGTCGAGCTCGGCGAGACTATCGAACCCGCATTCGAAAACACGGTTTTGGCGCGCAACACCCCTCGTTCGAGTGACCACTCTCAAGGATTGGCTCCCGCTGCCGAGGGGAGATCTTCAGCGGGAGGCGGGCCGCTCGGGGAAGACGGACCGCGGGGGCTGACCCTGGGAGCTCGGGGCTCCGGGTCAGCACAGGGGAGGACAGGCTCCGGCGCCTCAGGGCGCCGGAGCCATCCCCTTCCCGGCGGACAGCGTGAACACGAGCGGCACCCAGCGGGTGCCGGTGCGACGGGCGCATCCCCTGCCCCTCTCCCACCGAACCGGACGACTGAACGGGGCCGACCGGGCCCGACCCGAGCCGATCGACCGGTCGGCAGACCGGCCGACGGCCCTCACGTCATGTGCCTCCGTCACAGCCTGGCACGCGATCCGCCCGGTCGCTGGGATTCCGGAGGATCGCCGGACCGGCCCCAACGACCGCCGGACCACGGGACCTTGCCGCCGGGGCGCCGGTGTCAGCGCTTGGCGACAAAAACGTGCGAGGCCACCTCCGCGCCGAGCTCCGCGGCCTCACCACTGCTGCCGACGAGTACCCCGCCGGGCGACTCCGTCACGCTCACGACCGATCCGGGCTGCACACCCGCACGGCGCAGCGTGTACATCAGCTGGGCGTCCGTCTGAATCGGCTCCCCGATCCGGCGTACGACCACGGTCTTGCCCTCCGGGCCCGGCGCCAGGTCGTTCAGGCTGACCATGTTGTCGTCCAGGAAAGGATGGGCCCCGGCCTTCTCGCCCAGTTCCTCCAGGCCCGGGATCGGGTTCCCGTACGGAGACTCCGTCGGGTGGCGCAGCAGCTCCAGGAC
Source organism: Streptomyces sp. NPDC003016 (assembly GCF_053591455.1). Taxonomy (NCBI): domain Bacteria; kingdom Bacillati; phylum Actinomycetota; class Actinomycetes; order Kitasatosporales; family Streptomycetaceae; genus Streptomyces; species Streptomyces sp. NPDC003016. Next base: position 76,785 of record NZ_JBSFTV010000023.1, on the reverse strand, counting down.
GCGCCGCTCCACCGCCTCGCTCATCACGTGCTCCCAGCGGCATGCCTCCGCGTGGACCTGCTCCCACTCCAGGCCGATCACGTCGACGAGCAGACACTCGGCGAGCCGGTGCTTGCGCATCACGCGAGTGGCGAGCATCCGGCCCTCGCCGGTCAGCTCCAGGTGACGGTCGCCCGCCACCGTCACCAGACCGTCGCGCTCCATGCGCGCCACGGTCTGACTCACCGTCGGTCCGCTCTGGTCGAGCCGCTCGGCGATACGGGCGCGCATGGGGACCACGCCTTCTTCCTCGAGCTCGAGGATGGTGCGGAGATACATCTCCGTTGTGTCGATCAGTCCGGACATACGTGCCCCTCGATTACTCGTGCGCTGGCCCTGACCCAATTCTGACGCATAGCACCGACAACCGTGTCGCGCCGGTGGGAAGCCGTATTGACAGGGCACTGGTCCAGACCGCAACGTGATCCGCGCCACCGTCGCACGACGTACCGCTGGAAGGGGCTCCTCCGCGATGAGCGAAAGCAAACTGGCCGGTCAGTTCTTCGACGCCGCGATCGGGCTGCTGCACCGGGTCCGCGACGAGGAGGCCGAGAACATCTCGGCCGCCGGCGCCGCCGTCGCCGACGCCGTGGCCGCGGGTCGCCGGCTCTTCGCCTTCGGCGCGGGTCACTCCTCGCTCGCCGCCCAGGACGTCGTCTACCGGGCCGGCGGCCTCGCCCTGATGAACCTCCTCGCCGTTCCCGGGACCGTCGGCGTGGACGTCACGCCCGCCACCCTCGGCTCCGCCCTGGAACGCGTCGACGGGCTCGCGGGAGCCGTGCTGGACAGCAGCCCCGCCGAGCCGGGCGACGTACTGGTGGTCATCTCGCTGTCGGGCCGCAACGCCCTGCCGGTGGAGATGGCGATGAACGCGCGGGCACTCGGCCTGAAGGTCATCGGCGTGACCTCGCTGGCGTACGCGCGCGAGACGAAGTCCCGGCACGTCTCCGGCACGTACCTCAAGGACCACTGCGACATCGTCCTCGACAGCAAGATCGCGGTCGGTGACGCCGAACTCACCGCGGAGGGGATCGAGGCACCCTTCGCCCCCGCCTCGACGGTGGTGACGAGCGCCCTGATGCAGGCCGTCCTGGCCACGGCGGCGGGCGACCTGGCGGAGCGCGGCATCGAACCGCCCCTGCTGCGCTCGGGCAACGTCGACGGCGGCCACGAATGGAACGGCCGCGTGATGACGGAGTACCGCGACCGGATCTTCTTCCGCCGCTGAAAGGGCCCGGCCTACGGCCAGGACCCGCGCAGGCACTGGTGGAGGTCGATCGCCGCCGCCACGCGCACGGCGATGTTCTCCGCGTACGCCGCATCCGGGCGCTCGAAGGCGCTGCGGCTCGGGCCGCGCAGGAACGTGGCCACACCCAGCGTCCTGCCGCGGCTGCGCAGCACCACGCACAGGGCGTGCACGGTGTCCTTCGGCCACTGGCGCCGCGCCGCCCAGTCCTGCGGGCCCCCGCTCGCCCGTACCGAGCCGAGCCGGTCGAGGCACTGGAGCGCCGGATGGCCGGGCGGGTACGGGACCGGGATGCCGGCTCCGCCGGTCACCGGCAGGCACGGACCCGGGGCGCCCGACGGCGTGGCCGCCGCCCGGACCAGGCGGGCCGGGTGGTCCCCCACGGTCAGGTCGACCAGTGCGTGGTCGGCGAAACCGGCGAGGGCGAAGTCGAGGTACGACAGCGCGGCCTCCATCGGGTCCTCGCACTCGGCGGCCGCGCGTCCCGCGCGGTGCAGCTGGTTGCCGCGGAACCGCTGCTGCGCGGCTTCCTGTTCCGCCGTCTTCGCTTCGGTGATGTCCTGGAACAGCCAGCCGACTCCCAGCGGGACCGGCTCCTCGGCGAGCGGCGAGGCCAGTCTCAGGAAGCCGCTGCGCCAGCACCGCCGCCGTCCGCGCTTCCCGCCCGGCTCCGACGCCCGCAGCGTCACCCACAGCTCCGCGGGGGCCGGGGGCGCCCCTTCCGCCAGTACGTGCTGGAGAGCGCCCTCCAGCTCCTCCACGCCCTGCACGACGAGTTCTCCCAGGGGGCGGCCCAGCAGCGCCGCCCGCCCCACGCCCAGCGCGCGCGCCGCGTGCGCGTTGACGACGGTCGGGCGCAGGTCCACGTCCACCAGGACGACGCCCCAGGACGCGTCCTCGAAGAGCGCCTCGCTCAGCGCGATCGCCCGCTCCAGGTCGATCTGCGCGTGCACCTCGCTGAACGCGCAGTACACCCCGGCGGGCTTGCCCTCCGCGCTCTGCACGCCCGCCGACTGCGTCCGGACGAGAACGCGCCCGCCGTCCTTGCGCAGAAGCGCGAATTCGTGGACCTGCCGCCCCGGAGCGTGCATCGCCGACATCAGCCGTCCCTGCACCTCGTCCGCGTCCGCCGGCCGCGCCGCCCACCCCGCGAAGCCGTTCCGTCCGACCGCCTCGTCGGCCGTCCACCCGAGGATCCGCTCGGCCTCACGGTTCCAGTGGGTGATCACCCCGTCCGCGTCGAAGGCGCAGAGCGCGGCGTCCATGCCGTCGAGGAGCGCGGCGAGAAGACCGCCGGAACCCGGTCCCGGCTCGTCGGGACCGAACGCATCGGTGGTCTCGCCCATCCGGGAAGCACTCACCCGGCACCCCCTGCAGGTGTTCGCCTTCGCTGCACTGCTTGCACTGCTGAACCCGGGATCATTCAACTGGAACGTGACGCAGCACACACCTGGTTCGGGGAAAAAGATGCTCTCCGGTAATTCGGTTGTGGGGAGCGGGAGAGGTTCTTAGGCTTGCAGTACACGTGAAGGGAGGTGGTTCGGAAGTGATGTCATTTCGGACTCGTGAGGTGACTGCGGGCTGACGGCCCGTCGTCGCACTCAGTGCAGGTCGACAGGGCGTCGGCCGAAATCCCCAGCAGTCACCGACCCGCGGGTTCGCCGGTAAGTCCGGCCGGCTCCTCTCCGGAGGGACCAGAACCCGCGGGTTTCTGCGTTCCACGGGGTCCTGCGGGCCCTCTTGGACGTACGGGCTTGCGGGCTTGCGGGCTTGCGGGGATCTGTGGGGCCCTACGGGCAGAGGCGCTCCACGCGCCACGCGCCGTCCTCGGCGACGTACCGCAGGCGGTCGTGCAGGCGGTCCGCGTGGCCCTGCCAGAACTCCACCGTCTCGGGAACGATCCGGTACCCGCCCCACTCCGGGGGCACCGGTACGCGCTCCGTCTCGGGGTAGCGCGCCGCCAGCTCCTCGTAGCGCGCGAGCAGCTCCTCGCGCGACGCGACCACCGACGACTGCGCGCTCGCCCAGGCCCCCAGCTGCGAGCCGTGCGGACGTGTTCTGAAGTACGCCGCCGTCTCGTCGCGGCCGATCCGCGCGGCCGTGCCGGTGACTATCACCTGGCGCGCGACCTGGTGCCACGGGAAGAGCAGGGAGACGTACGGGTTGGACGCGATCTCGCGCCCCTTGCGGGAGGCGTAGTTCGTGAAGAAGACGAAGCCCCGGGGGTCGTACTTCTTCAGCAGGACCGTGCGGGACGAGGGCCGGCCGTCGGGGGTGGCCGTGGAGAGGATCATGGCGTTCGGTTCGTGGAGGCCGCCGGCGGCGACCTGCCTGAACCAGTGGTCGAACTGGCCCATCGGCTCGGCTGCGAGTTCCGCCTCCGTGAAGGCTTCGCTGCGGTAGTGCTCGCGCATGGCGGCGGGATCGAAATCTCGGTTCGGCACGGTGCCATCCTGCCGCAGTGGTCCAGTCTGCCCGGCACCCGGTGCCATCAACCCTCTGCGCGGGAATTGGGGAAGTGTGCCGGTAATCACGCTTCCCCGCATCGGCGGAACCCGCCAAAATGTGGGCGCCGGGCACTGTGACCTCCATACAGCAGGGGATATCGTGCCTGCTTCCGAAGCGGTGGGGTGACCACCGGCCGCGCGGGGAATCGCCGGGGTGACCGATGGCACCTGACACCTGCCCCCCGGTCATGAGCCGCTTGTCGATGCTTGTCGAATACATCATGAGGAGCCGCCTGATGTCCGACTTCGTACCCGGTCTCGAAGGGGTCGTCGCGTTCGAAACGGAGATCGCAGAACCGGACAAGGAGGGCGGTGCGCTCCGCTACCGGGGAGTCGACATCGAAGACCTGGTCGGGCATGTGTCCTTCGGGAACGTGTGGGGCCTGCTGGTCGACGGCGCGTTCAATCCCGGACTGCCGCCCGCCGAGCCGTTTCCGATCCCCGTCCACTCCGGCGACATCCGCGTCGACGTGCAGTCCGCGCTGGCGATGCTCGCGCCCGTATGGGGCCTGAAACCGCTGCTCGACATCGACGAGCAGACCGCGCGCGACGACCTGGCGCGCGCCGCCGTGATGGCGCTGTCGTACGTCGCCCAGTCGGCGCGCGGGCAGGGCCTGCCGATGGTTCCGCAGAAGGAGATCGACAAGGCGGAGACCGTGGTGGAGCGCTTCATGAAGCGCTGGCGCGGCGAGCCCGATCCCAAGCACGTCAAGGCCGTCGACGCCTACTGGACGTCGGCCGCCGAGCACGGCATGAACGCCTCCACGTTCACAGCGCGGGTGATCGCGTCGACCGGCGCGGACGTGGCCGCGGCCCTCTCGGGCGCGGTCGGTGCCATGTCCGGGCCGCTCCACGGTGGCGCGCCCTCGCGCGTCCTGGGCATGATCGAGGAGATCGAGCGCACCGGGGACGCGACCGCGTACGTGAAGCAGGCCCTCGACAAGGGCGAGCGCCTGATGGGCTTCGGCCACCGTGTGTACCGTGCCGAGGACCCGCGGGCGCGCGTTCTGCGGCGTACGGCGAAGGAGCTCGCCGCGCCGCGCTTCGAGGTCGCCGAGGCGCTGGAGAAGGCGGCTCTGGAGGAGCTGCACGCGCGGCGCCCCGACCGGGTGCTCGCGACGAACGTGGAGTTCTGGGCGGCGATCGTGCTGGACTTCGCGGAGGTTCCGGCGCACATGTTCACGTCGATGTTCACGTGCGCGCGTACGGCCGGCTGGAGCGCGCACATTCTGGAGCAGAAGCGCACGGGCCGCCTGGTGCGGCCTTCCGCGCGGTACGTCGGTCCCGCGTCGCGCAGCCCGCAGGAGGTCACGGGCTTCGACGACATCGCGCGCTGAGCGGTTGCACGACCGCGGAGGGGCCGGGCTGCTTGTTTCCCGGCCCCTCCGGCGTTTCACGTGCTTCACGTGCGCGCGCAGGCGTCAGTCCGGCGCGCTGTCGAGTGCGCCGTCGAGCAGTGCGGCCCACTGCGCCACTACGCGCCGGCGTCGCGTCGCGTCGTCGGTGAGGAGGTTGGCGAGGCCCAGGCCGCGGGCCATGTCGAGGAGGCCCTGGACGGTCTCGCGTACGCCGGGAACCGATTCGTCGGCGCCGAGGAGTTCCACCGCGATGCGGTGTGTCTCGCGGCCGACGCGGCCTTCGAGTTCGGTGACGCGGGTGCCCAGCTGATCCTCGTTGGACGCGGCCACCCACAGGTGGAGGGCGGCCCGGAAGAGCGGTCCCGTGTAGAGGTCGACGAGCGCGCCGATCACGGCCGTACGGTTGGCGGCGCCTTGCGGGAACAGCGCGCGCAGCGCCGTGGAGCGCTCCTCGGCGACGTACTCGACGGCTGCCGTGAAGAGGTCTTCGCGGGTCGGGAAGTGGTGCTGGGCGGCGCCCCGCGAGACGCCGGCCCGTTCCGCGACGACGGTCACCGTGGAGCCCGCCCAGCCGCGCTCGGCCAGGCAGGACACGGCGGCCTCCAGCAGGCGCTGTCTGGTGGCCCTGGAGCGGTCCTGCTTGGGTGCCTTGCCCGTGGCTGGGGGTGGGGATGGGCTCGGGGGTGGGGGTGGGGTTGAGGTCGGGGATGGGGTCACAGCACCCATGCGGGGTCCCGTCGTTCGAGGAATGCCGTCACGCCCTCGGCCGCCTCCCGTGAGGCGAACAGGCGCGCGGAGCGCTCGACGAGCGTGTCCGCGTCCCGGTCGAAAGCTGCCAGCACTGTAGCCGTGACCAGGCGCTTGGACTCGGCCAGCCCCTGGGGGGAGGCCCTGCGCAGCCCGTCGAGCACGGGCGCGAGCGCCTCGTCCACGTCGTCGGACGCGAGGGTGATCAGTCCCGTACGGACCGCTTCCGCCGCGTCGAACCGTTCCCCGGTCAGGTAGTAGCGGGCGGCGGCGCGCGGGTCCAGCCGCGGCAGCAGCGGCATCGAGACGACGGCGGGGGCGAGCCCGAGCCGGGACTCGGTGAACGCGAAGCTCGCGCCGGGTCCCGCCGCGGAGATGTCGCACGCGCCGAGCAGTCCGAGGCCGCCGGCCCGCACGTGTCCCTCCACCCGTGCCACCACCGGCTTGGGCAGTTCGGTGATGCTCCGCAGGAGCGCGACGAAGGCCGCCGGACCGGGCGGGGACGTGAGGTCGGCGCCCGCGCAGAAAGTGCCCCCTGTGTGGGTGAGCTGTACGGCCCGTACGGAGGGGTCCTTCGCGCACGCGGACAGGGCGTCGCCGAGCTCGCCGACGAGCCGTGCGGACAGTGCGTTGCGGTTCGCCGGCGAATCGAGGGTCAGGGTGGTGATCCCGCGTTCGTGTGCGGTGAGTACCAGGGTCATGAGCGGTCCCCCTCACGTGCGCGCAGGGCGGGCGGTTCGCGCCTGAGGATCTTTCCGGTGGCCGCCCTGGGGGCGCTGGTGATGCACGCGACGGCGGGTGGACGGTCGTGACGGAGGCCCCCGCGCGCGTGGCGGCGCAGAAGACCACCGGGTGCGCGATGGTGCGGGGGCTGCGGCAGGGCGAGTACGTCGCCCTGCCGCAGGCCCGCCTCGGTGAGCGCGGCGGCGACGCGCCGGTGGAAGGCGTCCGGTTGGCCGTACGTGATCGTGTCGCCGTTCCTCCCGTCGATCAGGGCGGGCGTTTCGCCGTACTCGGCGGCCTTCCCGAGCACCGCTTCGTGGAGGGGCACTCCGGCGGGTGCTGCGGGCGCGTACTCGCTCTGGAACGCCATGACGGTTTCCTCCCGCGGCAGGGGTGGTGGCCAGAATCGCGCGTCCTAGTACGACTTGGGGAGACCCAGGGACTGGTGGGAGACGAAGTTGAGGATCATTTCGCGGCTGACGGGCGCGATACGGGCCACCCGGGCGGCGGTGATGAGCGACGCGAGGCCGTACTCGCGGGTGAGCCCGTTGCCGCCCAGGGTGTGGACGGCCTGGTCGACGGCTTTCACGCAGGCTTCCGCGGCGGCGTACTTCGCCATGTTGGCGGCCTCGCCCGCGCCGAGGTCGTCGCCCTCGTCGTAGAGGCGGGCGGCCTTCTGCGTCATCAGGCGGGCCAGTTCGAGTTCGATGTGGACCTGGGCGAGGGGGTGGGCGATGGCCTGGTGGGAGCCGATGGGGGCCTTCCAGACGGTGCGTTCCCTGGCGTACTCGACGGCCCGGCCCAGCGCGTAGCGGCCCATGCCCAGGGCGAAGGCGGCGGTCATGACGCGTTCGGGGTTGAGGCCGGCGAAGAGCTGGAGGAGGCCGGCGTCCTCGTCGCCGACGAGGGCTTCGGCGGGCAGGCGCACGTCGTCGAGGACCAGCTCGAACTGTTTCTCCGGTGCCTGGAGTTCCATGTCGATCTGCGAGCGCCGGAAGCCCGGGGTGTCGCGGGGGACGATGAACAGGCACGGTTTGAGGCGGCCCGTCCTCGCGTCCTCCGTCCGGCCGACGATCAGGGTGGCGTCGGCGATGTCGACGCCGGAGACGAAGACCTTGCGTCCGGTGAGCAGCCAGTCTCCCCCACCGTCGCGGCGGGCCGTGGTGGTGATCCGGTGGGAGTTCGATCCGGCGTCGGGTTCGGTGATGCCGAAGGCCATGGTGAGGCTGCCGTCGGCGAGACCGGGCAGCCAGGCGGCCTTCTGCCGGTCCGTGCCGAAGCGGGCGATGACGGTGCCGCAGATGGCGGGCGAGACGATCATCATGAGGAGCGGGCAGCCGGCGGCGCCCAGCTCCTCCAGGACGATGGACAGTTCCGCCGTGCCGCCGCCCCCTCCGCCGTACTCCTCGGGGAGGTTCACGCCGAGGTAGCCGAGCTTGGCGGCCTCCGCCCAGAGCGCGTCGGGGTGCGCTCCTTCGCGCACGACGGTGGTGGCGTAGGTGCGTCCGTAACGCTTCCCGAGAGCGGCGACGGCCGCTCGGAGCGCCTGGTGTTCTTCGGTCTCCGCGACGGCGGGGCTGGGGCTCATGGCTGCTGTTCCTCCTGGGGCTCTTCGGCGGCCTCTTCGGCCTGTACGACGGCGAGCAGGGCGCCGACCTCGACCTGGTGGCCGGGGGCGGCGTGGAGCGCGGTGAGCGTGCCGGAGACGGGAGCACAGACGCGGTGCTCCATCTTCATGGCCTCCAGCCAGAGCAGGGGCTGTCCGGCGGTGACGCGGGCGCCCTCCGTGAGTCCTTCGGCGACGCGGACGACGGTGCCGGGCATGGGTGCGAGCAGGGAGCCCGGTGCGGTGCGGGTGGCGGGGTCGGGGAAGCGGGGCAGGGCGGTGAGGGTGTGGGAGCCGCCGGTGGACGTGTCGACGTACACCCGGCCGCCGGGGTGCGCGGCGATGCGGAAGTGCCGCAGTACGCCGTCGGTTTCGAGGGTCACGTGATCGGCGCGTACGTCGTGTGCGCGAACGTCCGGGAAGCCTTCCGCGGTGAAGCCGTCGCGGGCGGCCCGGTAGCGGATCTCGTGGTCCTCTCCGCCGGGCTCGGTCCGGTAGGTCTTCACCTGGGCCTGGGAGGGCACGTTGCGCCAGCCGCCGAGGCGGGCGGCCGGTGTTCCCGCCGCCTGCCGGGCGGCGGCGTCGGCGAGGGCCGCGGCGAGCGCGGCGAGCGCCCCTTGCGAGGGGTCCGGGGACGCCTTCGTCAGCTCGCCCAGGTGTCGGTCGTAGAACCCGGTGTCGAGCCGGCCGGCCGCGAAGTCCGGGTGGCGCAGCGAGCGTACGAGCAGCTCCCTGTTGGTCACCGGACCGTGGACGCGGGCCCGCTCCAGGGCGTGGGCGAGCCTGCGCACCGCTTCGGCGCGGGTCGGCGCGTGGGCGATCACCTTGGCCAGCAACGGGTCGTAGTGCACCCCGACGAGGTCCCCGGCCGCGTACCCGCTGTCGAGCCGCAGTCCGGGCGCCTCGGTGACGCTCAGGGCGTGCAGGGGGCCCGCCTGCGGCTGCCAGTCCCGGGAAGGGTCCTCCGCGTAGAGGCGGGCCTCCACGGCGTGCCCCGAGGGGAGCGGCGGTCCGGGCGGCAGGGCCTCGCCCTCGGCGACGCGCAGCTGGAGCGCCACCAGGTCGATGCCGAACACCGCTTCCGTCACCGGGTGCTCGACCTGGAGGCGGGTGTTCATCTCCAGGAAGTACGGGCGGCCCTCGGCGGAGACCAGGAACTCGACGGTTCCCGCGCCCCGGTAGTCCACCGCCCGCGCCGCCGCCACGGCGGCGTCGTACAGGGTGGCGCGCAGGGCGTCGTCCAGGCCGGGCGCGGGGGCCTCCTCCACGACCTTCTGGTGGCGGCGCTGGAGGGAGCAGTCGCGGGTGCCGAGCGTCCACACCGTGCCGTGCGCGTCGGCCATCACCTGGACCTCGACGTGGCGGCCGCGTGCGACGTACGGCTCGGCGAAGACCTCGCCGTCGCCGAAGGCCGCGTGCGCTTCCGCGGTGGCCGCTGTGAGCTCTCCCGGGAGCGCCGCCAGGTCGCGTACGACGCGCATGCCTCTGCCGCCGCCGCCCGCCGCCGCCTTGAGGAGCAGCGGGAGGTCCGCTTCGGTGGCCCGGTCGGGGGCGACGGGGGCCAGGAGGGGGACGCCGGAAGCGGCCATGAGTTCCTTGGCGCGCGTCTTGGAGGCCATGGCGTCGATCGCTCCGGGGGGCGGTCCGATCCACACCAGGCCGGCGTCCAGTACGGCGCGGGCGAACCCGGCGTTCTCGGAGAGGAAGCCGTACCCGGGATGCACCGCGTCCGCTCCGGCGGCCAGGGCCGCCTTCACGAGGAGATCACCGCGCAGGTACGTGTCGCAAGGGGCCGTTCCCGGGAGGCGTACCGCAGCGTCCGCGGAACGCGCATGGAGCGCTCCCGTGTCCGCGTCGGAGTGCACGGCGACCGTGGTGATGCCGAGCCGCGCGCACGTACGGAAGATCCGGCAGGCGATCTCGCCCCGGTTGGCGACGAGGACGGAAGAAATCATCGGGAAGCCCCTCACATCCGGAAGACGCCGAAGCCGCCGCGCGCGCCTTCGACCGGTGCCGTGTGGATCGCGGACAGGCACAGGCCGAGCACGGTCCTGGTGTCGCGCGGGTCGATGACCCCGTCGTCGTACAGCCGCCCCGACAGGAACATCGGCAGGGACTCCGCCTCGATCTGCTGCTCGACCACGGCGCGCAGGCCGGCGTCGGCCTCGTTGTCGTACGGCTGCCCCTTCGCTGCGGCGGACGCGCGCGCGACGATCGACAGGACGCCGGCGAGCTGCTGCGGGCCCATGACGGCGGACTTGGCGCTGGGCCAGGCGAAGAGGAAGCGGGGGTCGTAGGCGCGGCCGCACATGCCGTAGTGGCCCGCGCCGTAGGAGGCGCCCATCAGCACCGACAGGTGCGGCACCCGCGAGTTCGACACCGCGTTGATCATCATCGCGCCGTGTTTGATGATGCCGCCCTGTTCGTACTCCCTGCCGACCATGTAGCCGGTGGTGTTGTGCAGGAAGAGGAGCGGGATGTCGCGCTGGTTCGCCAGCTGGATGAACTGGGCGGCCTTCTGGGACTCCGCGCTGAACAGCACGCCCTGCGCGTTGGCCAGCACCCCCACCGGGTAGCCGTGCAGCCCGGCCCACCCCGTCACCAGGCTCGGCCCGTACAGCGGCTTGAACGCGTCGAAGTCCGAGCCGTCGACGATCCGGGCGATGACCTCGTGGGGGTCGAAGGGGGTCTTCAGATCGCCGGGAACGATGCCGAGCAGCTCCTGTGGGTCGTACTTCGGCGGCTCGGCGGGGCCCGGACCGGGGTGCGCCTTGCGCCAGTTGAGGCGGGCGACCACGCGGCGTGCCTGGCGCAGCGCGTCGTGCTCGTCCAGGGCGAAGTGGTCGGCGAGGCCGGAGGTGCGGGCGTGCATGTCGGCGCCGCCCAGGGATTCGTCGTCCGACTCCTCGCCCGTGGCCATCTTGACCAGGGGCGGACCGCCGAGGAAGACCTTCGACCGGTCTTTGATCATGACGGTGTGGTCGGACATGCCGGGGATGTACGCCCCGCCGGCGGTGGAGTTGCCGAACACGACCGCGACGGTCGGGATGCCGGCCGCCGAGAGCCGGGTGAGGTCGCGGAAGAGCGCGCCGCCGGGGATGAAGATCTCCTTCTGCGAGGGGAGGTCCGCGCCGCCGGACTCGACGAGGCTGACGCAGGGGAGGCGGTTCGCGTACGCGATCTCGTTCGCCCGCAGGGCCTTCTTGAGGGTCCAGGGGTTGGAGGCGCCGCCGCGGACCGTCGGGTCGGTGGCGGTGATCACGCATTCGACGCCTTCGACGACGCCGATCCCGGTGACCATGGACGCGCCTACGGCATAGTCGCTGCCCCAGGCGGCGAGCGGTGACAGTTCCAGGAACGGGGTGTCGGGGTCGAGGAGCAGCTCGATGCGTTCGCGGGCGAGCAGTTTGCCGCGCTCGTGGTGGCGGGTGACGTACTTCTCGCCGCCGCCGGCGAGCGCCTTGGCGTGCTCGGTGTCGAGGGCGGCCAGCCTGGCGAGCATGGTCGCGCGGTGGGCGGCGTACTCGGGGGACCGGGGGTCCAGTGCGGAGGGGAGCACGGTCACGGGGTCACCGCCGCGGGGTGTCGCACCGTCGGGCGGGAAGGCCGTTGCGCCGCAGGAGTCGTCACAGGGGGCGCCGCAGGGGGCGCCGCAGGAGTGGTCACAGGGGGCGTCACAGGAGTACCTCCGGGATGTCGGTGTGCCGGGAGCGGAGCCACTCGCCCAGTGCCTTCGCCTGGGGGTCGAAGCGGGCCCGGGACGCGACGCCCTCGCCCAGGAGGCCCTCGACCACGAAGTTCAGCGCGCGCAGGTTCGGCAGGACGTGCCGCGTCACGGGAAGGTCCGCCGTCTCCGGAAGCAGCTCCCGGAAGCGGTCCACCGTCAGCGCGTGCGCCAGCCACCGCCACGCGTCCTCCGAGCGCGCCCACACGCCGACGTTCGCGTCCCCGCCCTTGTCCCCGCTGCGGGCGCCCGCGACGAGTCCGAGCGGCGCCCTGCGCGTCGGCGTCGGCCCCGCCCACGGCGTGGGCGGGGGAACGGCCGCGTCGGCCGAGTCGGCCGTCTCAAGCGCCTCAAGCGCCCTCGTACGTACGGGGTGCGGCACCCTCACCCGTTCTCCGTCCGGCAGCACCGCCACGTGGTCGACGTCCTCCGGGGCGATGTACACCGCCTCGAAGACTCCGTACGGAGCGCCCTTCCCGGGGGGCGCCGTCACGTGGAAGCCCGGGTAGCTGCCGAGCGCGAGCTCGATCGCCGCTCCGCTGACCGCGCGGCCGACGTTCGCCGGATCCGGGTCCCGTACGGTCAGCCGCAGCAGCGCGCTCGCGCACTCCTGGGTGTCCGCGTCCGGCCGGTCCGTACGCACCAGCTCCCAGCGGACCTCCGCCGGCCGTCGCCCGGCCGCCGGCAGCGCGTCCTCCACCTGGTCCCGTACGAGCGCGGCCTTCGCCTCGACGTCCAGGCCGGTCAGTACGAACACGACCTCGTTGCGCCACCCGCCGACGCGGGTCAGCCCCGCCTTGAGGGTGGGCGGCGGGGCCTCTCCGCGTACGTCCGAGATCCGCACCCGGTCGGGCCCGTCCGGTGCGAGGCGCACGGTGTCGAGGCGTGCCGTGACGTCGGGACCGGCGTACCGGGGCGCGCCCGTTTCGTACAGCAGCTGCGCGGTGACCGTTCCCGTGTCGACGTGACCGCCCGTTCCCCGGTGCTTCGTGACGACCGAGGAACCGTCGGAACGGATCTCCGCGAGCGGGAACCCGGGACGCCTCGCGCGGTGTTCCGGGGAACGGTCGGCGAAGAACGCGTAGTTGCCGCCCGTCGCCTGCGTCCCGCACTCCAGCACATGCCCGGCCACCACCGCCCCCGCGAGGCGGTCGTACTCCTCGGGCCCCCAGCCGAACCACCACGCGGCCGGCCCGGTGACGAGCGCAGCGTCCGTGACGCGTCCCGTCACCACCACGTCCGCGCCCGCCCGCAGGCACTGCGCGATGCCACCGCCGCCCAGGTAGGCGTTGGCGGTCAGGGCACCTTCGGGCAGCGGCAGGCCGTCGCCCTCCACATGCGCGACCCGCACCGGCACACCGGTGCGGCCGGCGAGTTCCCGTACGGCGCCGGCGAGGCCTCCCGGGTTCAGCCCGCCCGCGTTGGTCACGATCCGCACCCCGTGCTCGTGCGCCAGGGCGAGGTTCTCCTCCAGCTGCCGCAGGAAGGTCTTGGCGTATCCGAGCCGGGGGTCCTTAAGCCGGTCGCGTCCGAGGACGAGCATGGTCAGTTCGGCGAGGTAGTCCCCGGTGAGGACGTCGAGCGCGCCGCCGGTGAGCATCTCCCTCATCGCGTCGAAGCGGTCGCCGTAGAAGCCGGAGGCGTTCCCGATCCGCAGCGGCCGCCGTCCCGTCGCGGCGGTCACGCCCCTCCCCCGTCCCGCTTCGGCGCACGCCCCGCGCCTCCCCCGTCCCGCTTCGGCTCACGCCCCGCGCCTCCCCCGTCCCGCTTCGGCGCACGCCCCGCTCCCGCAGGCCCGGCGAACGCCTGCGCGATGTCCAGCCACCGGTCGGCGTCGGCGCCCTCGGCGCGTACGGCGAGATCGCCACGGTGGGCCCGTCGCGTCACCAGGAGGCAGAAGTCGAGCGCCGGGCCGGTGACCCGCTGACGGGCTTCCTCGGGCCCGTACGCCCACAGCCTCGGCCCGTACCCGTCCGGCGCGGTCAGCTCCACCCGGAACTCCTCGGCGGGCGGCGTGAGTCCCCGTACCGCGAAGGCGTAGCCGCGCGCCCGCACCCCGATCCGGGCCACGTGCCGCAACCGCGCGGTCGGCTCCCGGCGTACGCCCGCCGCGTCCGCGATGTCCTGCCCGTGCGCCCAGGTCTCCATCAGCCGCCCGGTCGCCATGGAAGCGGCGCTCATCGGCGGCCCGTACCAGGGGAACTTCGCCCCGTCCGGCGCCGCCCGCAGCGCGCGCCGGAGCCGCTCGCGTCCGTCCCGCCACCGCGCCAGCAGTTCGCCGGCCGGCAGCCCGGCACCCGCCTCGGCGCCCTCGTCGACGAAGCGCTCGGGCGCGGCCTGCGCCTTTCGGGCCTCCGCCGCGAAGCCCCCGGGGTCGGTGACGGACAGCAGCGCCGCCGTGTCCGTCCAGGCCAGGTGCGCGATCTGATGGGCGATGCTCCAGCCCGGTGCGGGCGTGGCGAGCGACCACTGCCGCTCGCTCAGGCCGCCCGCCAACTGGTCGAGTTCGTCCCCTTCGGCACGGAGATCGTCGAGCACGGCTGCCGGATCGGACACGGTGCGCTCCCCTCGGGGTAGGGCGATGTGTCCCGGAGCATGGCAGCGCTTCAGAAAACAAGCAAGCGTGCTTGCATTATTTCTGTGACGGCTTCGCGCGAGGCGACGCGTCGGCCCCGGACCGCTCCCGGGCCCTGTGGCGCGCCTGGCTCCGTACCGCTCCCATGCTCGCCCCGACGACCAGTGCGATCGCCGACGCGTCGGTCACGGAGAGCGCCTGGCGCAGCACCAGGAATCCGGCGACCGCCGCGATGGCCGGTTCCAGGCTCATCAGTACGGCGAAGGTCGCGGCCGGCAGCCGGCGCAGCGCCAGCATCTCCAGCGTGTACGGCAGTACGGACGACATCAGCGCGACCGCCACGCCCAGCGCCACCGTGCGCGGCTCCAGCAGCTCGCCGCCCGCCCCCACGAGCCCGAACGGGAGGCTGAGCAGCGCCGCGGCCGCCATCGCGAGCGCCAGCCCGTCCGCCTGCGGGAACCTGCGCCCGGTCCGCGCGCTGAAGAGGATGTACGCCGCCCAGCAGCCGCCCGCCGCGAGCGCGTAGGCCGCGCCGACCGGATCCAGCCGGTCGAAGCCGCCGCCGCTGAGCAGCGCGACGCCGCCGAGCGCCAGGGCGGCCCACACCACGCTCATGGCGCGGCGGGACGCGAACACGGAGAGCGCGAGCGGACCGAGCACCTCCAGGGTCACGGCCACGCCCAGGGGGATGCGGTCCAGCGCCTGGTAGAAGAGGCCGTTCATGCCGGCCATGGCGAGTCCGAAGGCGGCGACGGTCCACCAGTCGGCGCGCGCGTACCCGCGCACGCGGGGCCGGCACACCACGAGCAGGATCACGGCCGCGACGGCGAGCCGCAGGGCGACGACACCGGCCGCTCCCGTGCTCGGCATGATCGTGACCGCGACGGCGGACCCGAACTGCACCGACAGCCCACCGGCCACCACCATCGCCACAGGCCCGAGCCGGGCGCCGGGGCGTGGCCCGGGGCCGGTGCCCCCACCGGGGGCGGGGCCGGATATCGAAGGAGCGGGAGTGGGGACGGGCACGTGGCCGGGGGCGGCGGAGGGGGGCTGATCCATGTGCTCCACGGTAAGTGGAACAGGACCGCTCACCGCCTACGCTCCTGACCCGGGTCCCGTCTACAGCCCCTCTGCCGACCGGGTCGCCGGTCCCTCCGCCGGTCTTTCCACCAGCTCCTCCGCCCCCACCGCCCCCTCCACCGGCCTCTCCGCGAGTCCTTCGGCCAGTACCTCCGCCAGGTGCCTCGCCCGGCGGCCCGCCAGCTGTTCCAGCTGGGTGCGGCAGGAGAAGCCGTCCGCCAGGAGCTCCGTTCCCTGTGCGGCCTCGCGCACCGACGGGAGCAGCTGTTCCTCCGCGCAGGCCACCGACACGTCGTAGTGGCCGCGCTCGAAGCCGAAGTTCCCGGCGAGGCCGCAGCAGCCGCCGCTGAGGGGCCCTGTGAGGCCGGCCCGCTCGCGCAGTCGCTGTTCTGCCGCGTCGCCCAGTACGGCGTGCTGGTGGCAGTGCGTCTGGCCGGCGACCGGGCGGTCGATCACGGGTGGCCGCCAGTGCGGGGCGTACTCCTCCAGTGCCTGCGCGAAGGTGCGTACCGAGGAGGCGAGCGCGGCCGCTCTCGGGTCGTCCGGGAGGAGCTCGGGGAGGTCCGCCTTGAGCGCGGCCGCACAGCTCGGTTCCAGGACGACGACGGGCAGCCCGGCGGCGCGTTCCATGCCGTCCAGGGTGCGGCGCATGACCGCGCGGGCCCTGTCGAGCTGTCCGGTCGAGACGTACGTCAGACCGCAGCACAGCTGCCGCGGGGGCACCGTGACCCGCAGACCGGCCGTTTCCAGCACGCGCACGGCGGCCCGTCCGACGTCCGGGGAGAGGTGGTCGGTGAAGGTGTCGGGCCACAGCACGACCGTCCTGGCGCCGGACGCACGGGACGGCTGCCGCCCGGCCCGGTTCCGGGCCCGCCACCAGCTCCTGAAGGTGCCGGGCGCGAGGGCGGGCAGGTCGCGTTCCGGTGCGATGCCTCCCAGGCGCTTCACGAGAGCGGCCACCGGACGCACCCGGGAAGCGTGCCGCAGCACACGCGCGAACGGCGCCGCCGCACGCAGCCACACCGGAAGCCACCCCATCGCGTAGTGCGCGGCGGGGCGCACACGGCCCCTGTAGTGGTGGTGCAGGAATTCCGCCTTGTACGTCGCCATGTCGACGCCCACCGGGCAGTCGCTCCGGCACCCCTTGCAGGACAGGCACAGGTCGAGGGCGCCGCGCACCTCCTCCGACCGCCAGCCGTCCGTGACGACCTCCCCTGCGAGCATTTCGTGCAGCAGGCGCGCGCGCCCGCGCGTGGAGTGCTGTTCGTCGCCGGTGGCGCGGAAGGAGGGGCACATGACGCCCGCTCCCGGCGGCGTCTCCGTCCGGCACTTGGCGACGCCCACACAGCGGCGTACGGCGGCGGAGAAGTCCCCGCCGTCGTGGGGGTAGGCGAAGGTGACGTCGACGGGCTCCCTGGGCAGCACCGCGAAGCGCAGGTTCTCGTCCAGCCGCGCGGGGCGGGCGAGCATGCCCGGGTTCATTCCGCCGGCCGGGTCCCACACGTCCTTGAAGCGGCCGAAGAGCGCCACGAGTTCGTTCCCGTACATCTTCGGGAGCAGTTCGGCGCGTGCCTGCCCGTCGCCGTGTTCACCGGAGAGCGAGCCACCGTGCGCGACGACGAGTTCCGCCTGTTCCTCGGAGAACGCGCGGAAGCGCCGTACGCCGCTCCCGCTCAGCAGGTCGAAGTCGATACGGACGTGGACGCAGCCGTCGCCGAAGTGGCCGTAGGGCGTGCCGCGCAGGCCGTGTTCGGCGAGCAGGGACCTGAAGTCGCGCAGGTACGCGCCGAGCCGTGCGGGCGGTACGGCGCAGTCCTCCCAGCCGGGCCATGCCTCGCTCCCGTCGGGCATCCGCGTCGCCGTACCGCCGGCGTCCTCGCGGACGCGCCACAGGGCGCGCTGCTGCGCCGGTCCCGTGACGACCTCTGCGTCGAGCGCCTGGGCGGCCTTCAGCAGCTGTCGCGCACGGGAGAGCGCCTCGGCCGGCGTGTCCCCGCCCGTCTCCACGAACAGCCACGCACAGCCGCGCGGCAGCAGGGCCCGCTCCCGTTCGGGCACCAGGTCCTCGGCCATGCCCTCCACGGTGAGCGGGCCGTACGGAAGGAGCGCGGGCGCTGCCTCGGCGGCGGCGCTCTCATCGGCGTACCCGAGAACGGCGAGTGCCCGTGCGCGGGGTGCGTCCACCAGGCGTACGGTCGCCTTGCTCATCACTGCGAGCGTTCCCTCGCTTCCGCAGAACGCCCGCGCGACGTTCACGCCGTTCTCGGGAAGCAGCGCGTCCAGTGCGTATCCGGAGATACGCCGCGGCAGTTCGGGGAACCCGGTGCGCAGGAGCGCGAGACTGCCGTTCACCAGTGCGCGCAGTCCTTCGGGTGCGTCGCTGCGCCGGCCCCGGCCGAGGCGCAGCTCCTCTCCGCCGCCGTAACGGACGACCGAGAGGTCGTAGATGTTGTCGGCCGTCGTTCCCCACGCCACCGAGTGCGAGCCGCACGAGTTGTTCCCGATCATGCCGCCGAGCGTGCAGCGGCTGTGCGTGGAGGGGTCCGGCCCGAACGTCAGCCCGTACACCCCCGCGGCGGCCCGCAGATCGTCGAGGACGACGCCCGGCTGGACCACGACCGTACGGGTCTCGGGATCCAGTTCCGTGATGGCGCGCATGTGCCGGGTGAAGTCGAGGACGATGCCCGTGCCGGTCGCCTGTCCCGCGATCGACGTGCCGCCGCCGCGCGGCACGACGGGCACCCCGTACGTCCGGCAGACGGCGAGCGCGGCGGCCACGTCCTCCGTGTCGCGCGGGGCGACGACGCCGAGCGGCACGCGCCGGTAGTTGGAGGCGTCCATCGTCATCAGAGCGCGCGCCGCCGCGTCGAAGGCCACCTCACCGCGGACGGCCCCGCGCAGCTCGCGCGCCAGCGCCGCCGTGTCGGACCTGCGCCACGCGTTCCTCTGTTCGGACATGCACCCAAGAATGCCCCCGCGCCCCCTGCCCGAACCGGCCGTTCCCGCGTCGAAGCCACACCGTTCCCGCACCCCGGCCGCACCCCGGCCCCACCTCTCCCCCGCCCCCTCCGCATCCCTCCCGCATCCCTCCCGCGCCCCGCCCGCACCCCTCCCACGCCCCGCCCGTGCGCCCGCCTCCGCCGTCTCACCCGCCGGAGCCCACGTCTCACCGGCCGGACACGCGTCCCCAGCACCCCCACGGACCGGCTACGCTCCGGCTCGTGGCTGAGATCCAGATTCCCGCTGACATGAAGCCCGCCGACGGCCGTTTCGGCGCGGGCCCCTCCAAGGTGCGTACGGAGGCGCTGGACGCCCTGGCCGCCACCGGCACGTCCCTCCTCGGTACGTCCCACCGCCAGGCCCCGGTCAAGAACCTGGTCGGCTCGGTGCGCGACGGCGTACGCGACCTCTTCCAGCTCCCCGAGGGCTACGAGGTGATCCTCGGCAACGGCGGCTCCACCGCCTTCTGGGACATCGCGACCCACGGCCTGATCGAGCAGAAGTCCCAGCACCTGAACTTCGGCGAGTTCTCGTCGAAGTTCGCGAAGGCCGCCAAGCTGGCGCCCTGGCTGGACGACCCGACCGTGATCGCCTCCGACCCCGGTACGCACCCGGACCCGCGGGCCGAGGCGGGCGTCGACGTCTACGCCTTCACCCACAACGAGACCTCGACCGGTGTCGCGGCCCCGGTCAAGCGCGTCGAGGGCGCCGACGCCGGCTCCCTCGTCCTGGTCGACGCCACCTCCGGCGCCGGCGGCCTGCCGGTCGACATCGCCGAGACCGACGTCTACTACTTCGCCCCGCAGAAGTCCTTCGCCTCCGACGGCGGCCTGTGGATCGCGGTCTTCTCCCCCGCCGCCCTGGAGCGCGCCGCGCGCGTCCACGCGTCCGGCCGCCACATCCCGGAGTTCTTCAGCCTGCCCACGGCGATCGACAACTCCCTCAAGAACCAGACGTACAACACCCCGGCCCTCGCGACCCTCTTCCTGCTGGACAACCAGCTGGAGTGGATCAACACGCAGGGCGGACTCGACTGGTCGACCCGCCGCACCGCGGCCTCCGCGGCCAACCTGTACGGCTGGGCCGAGGAGTCCAAGTACGCGACGCCGTTCGTCACCGACGCGGCCAAGCGCTCGCAGGTCATCGGCACGATCGACTTCTCCGACGAGATCGACGCCACGGCCGTCGCCAAGGCGCTGCGCGCCAACGGCATCGTGGACACGGAGCCGTACCGCAAGCTGGGCCGCAACCAGCTGCGCGTGGCGATGTTCCCGGCGATCGACCCGGCCGACGTCCAGGCCCTGACGGCCTGCGTCGACTACGTGATCGAGAAGCTGTAAGCAGGTACACGAGGTACGAGTACGAGCGAGGGGCCCCGGCGCAGCTGCTGCGCCGGGGCCCCTTCGCGTTCACTCGGCCGGGTGGACGATCACCTACAGGGCACGCACCGGCACACCGCCCTACGATGATGCTCTCGACACCAGCCATCCAGGAGGCCCGCAATGTCTGCAGCCGCAGTCGAGCACCCCTGTGACGACGACGAGCCGCCGACCCTGCTCGAAGAGGCCAACATCCTCATGGACCGGCTCCCCGGCTACCGCGTCGAGATCCTCGGAGGCACGATCACTGTGGCCCCACCGCCGGATGCCCCCCATGCGAGCGTGCTGACCAGACTCATGCGCCCCTTCCTGGAAGTCGGTCTCGGCGACGGTGAGACCGAGATCCTCCAAGGCGTGGGTCTGTGGCTGCCGTCGGGCGGCGAGGACTACGCCATCCCTGACCTTGCCCTCGTGGATGCCGACATCGACGGCCGTCTCGTCGAGAACAACTGCTATGACCCCGCAGTTTTCCGGCTCGTACTGGAAGTGACCTCCAGTAACCACCGGAACGATCTCCGGAACAAGGTGGCCGTATACGGCGAAGCCAAAATCCCCGTCTACGTCATCGTCGACCGCAAACACGGCCGCGTCCATGTCCTCACCGAACCGGTGGCCGGCGGTTACGACAACCACCAGGTCTACGCACCGGGCCAGCAGGCCACTCTCCCCGCCTCCATCGGTGCCGAGGTCACGCTCGACGTCGCGGCGCTCGTGAAAACCGGGCAGCGCAAGGCCCGAGAGGCCCGCCCCCTCACCGACTGAGCCCCTGGAAGCGCCGCACCGCCAGCGGCAGGAACACCGCCGTGATCACCAGCGGCCAGACCACCGCCATCAGCACCGCGTTCTCCTCGATCCACGTACCGCCGCTCACCGGCTGCCCGAACAGCTCACGGGTCGCCGTGACCGTCGACGAGACAGGGTTCCAGGCGGCGACCGGGCCCAGCCAGCCCGGCATCAGGGACGGTGCCACGAAGATGCTGGAGATCATCGTCAGCGGGAAGGCCACCGCGTACAGTCCCCCCGCCGCCTCCGCGTCGGGGACGAGCAGCCCCAGCCACACCCCCACCCAGATCAGGCTGAAGCGCAGCAACAGGAGCAGCCCGAAGGCACCCACCGCCGCGAGCGCGCCGCCCTCGGCCTCCCAGCCGATGAGCAGCGCGGTCCCCGCCAGGATCGTCAACTCGGCGCAGGCGACCAGCAGATCGGACAGCCCCCGCCCCGACGCCACCGCGGACGGCGCCATCGGCATGGAGCGAAAACGGTCGACGACGCCCTTCGTGGAGTCGGTGACCACGGCCACCGTGGTGTTCATGAACCCGAAGGCCATGGTCGAGGCGAACATTCCGGGCATCAAGAACTCCCGGTAGTCCCCGCCGCCGGGTACCGCCATCGCCTCGCCGAAGACGAACCCGTACAGCAGCACAGAGACGATCGGGAAGCCGAGCTGCCAGACGATGGCGACGGGCTGGCGCCGGTAGTGGGTGAGAGTGCGCCGGGTGACGTTCCAGCAGTCGGCCAGCGCCCAGTACAGCCGTCGCTCGGGTCCCGTCAGGCACACATCCGCCGTACTCATGCCGCGGCCTCCAGTTCCGTACGGTGTCCGGTCAGGCGCAGGAACACGTCGTCCAGGCTCGGCCGGCGCAGTCCGATGTCCTCCACCACGATCCCCTCGTCCCGTAACGTCCGTGCCACTTCTGTCAGCGCCGCCACCCGGTCGCCCACCTGCGCGTGCACCCGCAGCGCCGCGCCGTCCGTCTCCGGCCCGGTCTCCGAGACCCGGGCGATCACCTTCGCGGCCACCGCGAGGTCCGCCGCCCGTGCGACGACGACTTCGATACGGTCGCCGCCGACCCGGTTCTTCAGCCCGTCCGGGGTGTCGTCGGCGATGGCCCGCCCCCGGTCGATGACGGTGATGCGCGAGGCGAGCCTGTCGGCCTCGTCCAGGTACTGGGTCGTCAGCAGTACGGTCGTACCGCGGGCCACCAAAGCGCGTACGGCATCCCACACTTCGCCCCGCCCGCGCGGATCGAGCCCGGTCGTCGGCTCGTCGAGGAAGAGCACCTGCGGGGCGAGGATCATCGACGCGGCGAGATCGAGCCGGCGCCGCATCCCACCGCTGTAGGTGGCCACCCCTCTGTCTCCGGCCTCCACCAGGTCGAACTGCTCCAGGAGTTCACCGGCCCGCGCCCTCGCGCGCTTCCCGCCCAGATGGAAGAGGCGGCCGAACATCTCCAGGTTCTGCCGCCCGGTCAGCACCTGGTCGACCGCCGCGTACTGGCCGGCGAGGCCGATCCGGCGGCGTACGAGCCGGGGTTCACGGGCCACGTCCACGCCCCCGACCTCCGCCCGGCCGCCGTCGAACCTGAGCAGCGTGGCCAGGACGCGCACGGCGGTCGTCTTGCCCGCGCCGTTGGGGCCGAGCAGGCCGTGGACGGTGCCGGCGCGGACGGCGAGGTCGAAGCCGTCGAGGGCGGACTTCCCGGCGTACCTCTTCTGGATTCCTTCCGCCCGCACGGCGCAATCGGTGGCACTCACCAAGGGCTCCCTTCCCGTTCACGACACAACTGGGTACGGCGTACCCGAATGAGAGTACACCGTACCCAGTTTTCGTCCAGGAGATTTAAGGTGGCCCCATGAAGAAGACGAGCGGTACGGGCGACACGAGCGGTACAGGCGCTACGAGCGGCAGTGGCGACATCGGCCGCAGCCTCGAACTCCTCTGGGGTACGGGCGACCGCCCCAGCCGCGGCCCCAAGCCCGGCCTCACGCTCGACCGCATCGTCGCCACCGCCGTCGGGATCGCGGACGCCGAGGGCATGGACGCCGTGTCGATGCGCCGCCTCTCCGCCGAACTCGGCACCGGCACCATGTCGCTGT
The DNA here is from genome assembly GCF_053591455.1 of Streptomyces sp. NPDC003016. Classification (NCBI taxonomy): domain Bacteria; kingdom Bacillati; phylum Actinomycetota; class Actinomycetes; order Kitasatosporales; family Streptomycetaceae; genus Streptomyces; species Streptomyces sp. NPDC003016. The sequence continues at coordinate 53,924 of NZ_JBSFTV010000023.1, read as the reverse complement.
ACCGCTACGTGCCCGGCAAGGCCGAACTGCTCGATCTGATGCTGGACCGCGTGCAGGGTGAGCCGCTCGACGCCGTCGACACCCGTGAACCGGTGGACTGGCGGGCCGCCGTCGAGTCCATGGCCCGCACCCACCTCGGCCTCCTGCGGCGCCACCCGTGGCTGCTCAAGATCAACCAGGCGCGCACCGTCCTCGGCCCCAGCGCGGTGCGCGGCCTGGAAGTGTCCCTGGCCGGCCTCAAGGGCATGGGCCTACGCGACGCCGAACTGATCTCGGCGATCATCACTGTCCAGAGCTTCGTCGTCGGCATCGCCCGCATGGAGGCAGAGTCCGACGAGGCGGCCAAGGAGACGGGGCTGAGTCACGAGGACTTCTGGGAGGGCCAGCGGCCGTACCTCGAAAGGGCCATGGCGAGCGGCGAGTTCCCACTGATGGCCGCACTCTCCGAGGACGCCTTCTCCACCGGCTTCGACCACTTCGAATTCGGCCTGCGCCGGCTGATCGACGGCTTCGAGACCCTGGTGGCGGAGCGCGCCGAGGAGTGACCCCCGGCGCCGCCCAGCCACCCGCCCGCCCGGCCACCCGGCCGCCCTCAGAACCTCGCGTGCGCCGTGATGTCCGCGCCGAACTGGTCGATCATCTCGGGCGTCACCGTCGGCCTGCACTGCGCGATCGCCGCCAGGTAGTCCTCGGTGCTCGCGCCCAGCGCGCGCGGGTCGCCCGTACCGGCCCCGATCTCCTCCAGGTCCCGCTCGAACGCGGCCTGGGCGGCGATGCGGGCCGCGTGCTCGATGTCCGCCGGGGTGAACAGTTCGCTGGCCGCGACCAGCACCGCCACGTCCACGTCGGCCCGGCCGTCCGTGTACCGGGCCCAGATCGCCGCCCGCGCCGCCGTGTCCGGCGTACCGATGGGGATCAGGTAGTCGAACCTGCCGGGGCGCAGGAACGCAGGGTCGAGCGACCGGACGGAGTTGGTGGCGCACACCAGCAGGCGCTCGTCGCCCTCCCGGAAGCCCGGTATGAGCTTGAGCAGCTCGTTGGTCACTCCGTGCATCCCGCCCGGCTGGGCGGGTTCGGTCCGTACCGGAGCGATCTCCTCCACCTCGTCGATGAAGACCAGCACCCGCTCCAGTTCCGCGATACGGGCGAACGCGTCGCGCAGGGCCGCCGCGAGATTGCCCTCGTCGGCCAGCCGCGACGGCAGCAGCTCGACGAACGGCCAGCCCAGCTTGGAGGCGATGCCTCTCGCGAACGTCGTTTTGCCGGTCCCGGGAGGCCCGAAAAGAGCGATCGCCCGCGGCGGCCGGACCCCGTGCCGGGCGGCGCGCTCCGGCTGCGCGAGCGGCAGTACGACGCGCCGCTCGATCAGGTCCTTCTCCGCCTCCATGCCGGCCACCTTCGCCCAGAGGTCACCGGGCAGGAACCGCCCGCCCAGGTCCTCCAGGAGATTGGCCGCGGGGCCGTGCAGCGGCTCGACCTTCTCGAAGTACGCCACGGCCGGCTGGCGCGTGTAACCCGCGTTGAGCAGCCCTTCGCCGAGCAGGTCCTCCTCGGGCAGTACATACGCGATACGCCCCACCCGCGCCGCGACGAGCCGCCGCTCCAGCTCCACCAGAAGGGCGCTGGCCAGTCCCCGCCCGCGCCAGGCCGAGGAGATCGCGATGCGCATCACCCAGGCGCGCTCCCCGGCCACGCAGGCGAGCGCCGCGCCGATGGGGACGCCCTGGTGCACGGCGACGACGGCGGGCTGCCGCGAGGTGAGCGCACCGATGCACTCGGCGAGCGAGAAGACCGACTCCTGCCCGAGTTCGGCCGTGGTGTCGATCAGGTGGACCACTGCCGCGAGATCGCTCTCGCGGTAGTCATGGATCAGCCAGTTCACCGGTACCGCCCCTCGTAGGTGCTGGTGTTGTTCCGGTGAGGCTAGGGGCGACGGTGCGGCGGGTCCTGCGCCGCTGTGCACAATCCCCGGCGGGAAACCCGACGTTCCGTCCGTAGCCAGGGCGGCCGGTGAACGAGTGGGGGAACGGGCGAATGGGCCGTCGGTCCGTTCCCGGGAACGGACCGACGGCCCCCCGCCCGCGTGCGCGGAACGGAAGGCCATCGACTCGTGAGGGGGGTGATCGCTCAGGGTGCTGATCACTCAGGGTGCTGATCGCGTACGGCGCTCAGCACGCAGGGCGCTGATGACGCCGAGGGCCGGCTCGACTAGTCGGGCGGGTACTGCCCCTGGCCGCCCATCGCGCCCTCCTGCTGGCTCTGCTCCTGCAGCCGCCGGGCCTTCTCCTGCAGCTTCTGACGCTCCTGCGGGTCGGTCGCACGCTCCGCCGCCTGCTTCAGCTGCTCGGCCTTGTCTCGCATCTGCTGTACGCGGCCACGGGATTCGCCTGCAACGCTCATCGTCACTCCTTGACGCTAGGAAGAGCGGGTCCCCTCCAGCGAAGCAGCAACCCGTCACCCCCGCACGCCGAACCGTCACCCTCCGTTACGCCACCCCCTGGGATCGTCGCCTCTGGGGCCGCCGCCCCCGTCTAGGGCCGCCGCCCCCGCCGCTTCAGCCCGAGGAACGCGGCCACCACGCCCCCGAGCACGACGAGCCCCAGAGTGACCTCGCCGTCACCCTCACCGCCGTCGCCGCTCCCCTCACCGCCACCACTCGAACCCCCTTCCCCGGAAGGGGACTTGGCCCCAGCCCTCTGCCCTCCCCCGCCGCCTTCCCGGCCCTTCACCCCCACCCGCTCGACTTCGCTCCCGACGCCCTCGGAGCCGAACATCATGGCCGTACCGTCGGCGGTGTACGTCACCGACTCGGCCTGCCTCTGGAACGGCGCGCCCACTCCCCGGTCGGCCCCCAGCCGCCCCCCGCCCCCCGCCCCGCCCCCGGCCTTCCACTCGTACGCACGCGCGCTGAGGTAGGAGCGCAGCACCAGCTCCTTCCCGTCCGGCGAGAACGCCCCGTCCGTCACCCACGGCACCTCGCCCACCCGCCGGAAGACGTTCGTACCGCCGGCCGACAGCCGGGCGGGCCCTTCGTAGAGCCCGCCGCCGTCCTCGTTCTTGCTGGCGATGTAGACCCGGCCGGTCCTGGGATGCACCATCAGGGCCTCGGCGTCGCGCGCCCCGTCGGCGTACTCCACCGTGAACTGCGTCGCCTCGACCGTCGCGTCGCCGAGCTTCCCGGGCTCGGGGAAGCGGTAGATCCAGACGTGGTCCCAGGTCCCGCCCAGATTGTCGCCGATGTCGCCGACGTATATGTTCCCGTCGGCTCCGATCGAGATCGCTTCGACGTCGCGCGGCGCACCGACCCCGCGCAGGGTGAGGGTCGCGACCGTCTCTCCGCTCCTGGAGTCCACGGCATAGACGAACGCCCCGTCGTCGCTGTCGTTGTGCGTCCAGTAGACGCCGGGGTGGATGCGGCTGGCGGCCAGGCCGCTGGACTCGGTGATCCGCGGGTCCTTGATCGTGAAGCCGTCGTCGGCGGCGACGGCGGTGCCGGCCGCGCCCAACAGGAGGGCGGCAACAGCGACAACGGGAGCGGCGGCGTACGAGAGCGAGCGCATGGCCCAAGTGTTCATCATCACGTCGCAGGCCACGGCGGTGATCCGGGATGATGACGCAATGCGCTTCCTGTTTGTCGGCGACTCCATGACCGTCGGGCGCGCCGGCGACTTCACGTGGCGCTACCGCATGTGGCAGCACCTGGTGGCGTCATTCGGCGGCCCCTTCGAGGTCGTCGGCCCCCGCACCGAGCTGTACGACGCCTCTGCGGACGCCCCGGTCTCCCGCGCGTACGCCGATCCGGCCTTCCCCCCGCACGCCCGCCGCCACCTGTCGGGCTGGGGCGAGGGCTGGCTGCATATGGCGCCCCTGATCCGGGAGACGGTCGCCTCGTCCGGGGCGGACGTCCTCCTGGTCTCCCTGGGCCTGATCGACCTCGGCTTCTACACGAACGCGGCGCAGACCGCCGACAACGCGGAGCGCTTCGTCGCCGAGGCCCGCGCCGCCAACCCGCGCGTCCGCATCGCGATCCACCCGGTCGTCCCCAACGTCCGGGCCGAGTCCGACGCCCCGTTCGCCGCCGAGTGCGTCCGCTTCAACGAGTTCCTCTCCAAGGCGGTCGCGAACCTCGACGCGCCCGGGACGTCCCCGCTGCTGCTGGCGGCGCCCCACCCGGCGTACGACATCCACCAGGACACGTACGACGGCACGCACCCGGGCCCGACGGGCGAACACAAACTGGCGGCGGCCTTCGCGGACGCGATGCACGCGCAGTGGGGCCTGGGGGCCCCGTACCCCCACCACCCCTGAATTCACCGGGACTTGGGGCCCAGGCGGTCGGCAGGCACCGGCGCCTCGAACTCCGGCACGGGCGGCACGGCCGACTCGGGCAGCCTCCGGAACAGCAGGCAGGCCAGAGCGGGCATCAGGATCAGCGGTGCCAGGGCCGTCCGACCGAGGTCAGCCGACCCTCGACTTCGGCGAACCCGTCGGCCCCACCGGCACGGTCGTCGGACTCACCCCCTCCACCGACGCGTTCCCCCGCGACCGACCGGGCCGGAACTGGAAGTTCACCTCCGGGTTCGCGGACGAAGGCCCGTCCAGCAGCGGCCGGTACATCCCGCGCAGGTGCTGGTCGAAGAAGGCGCCGACGTAATCACGGGTGATCTCACCGGACCGCTTCCCGGGCAGCGGGACCTCGGGGTCGCTTACGCCCAACTGGCCGCCCAGCACCGGCAGATCGATGAAGGTGAAGTGGCCGGAACCGGTCACGGTCAGCCAGCGCTTCCACCCGTCCAGGCGCTTCCACCCCTTGTCCCAGCTCTTGTCCTTGCCGCCGGGGTGGTGGAGCGAATCGGTGCCGAGCATCATGAACGGCCGCCCGTCGAGCCCGCCGACGGGAACAGGGGCGAAGAACGTGCCGTCCATGTTCACCCCGGCCCGGATCCTGCTGTCGTACGCCATGGCACGGGCGGCGCTGTTGCCGCCGATGGAGTGCCCGGCCATCCCGACCCGCTTGCCGTCGATCATCCCCGCGTCCTTCCACACCGGGTGACGACGCGTCAGTTCGTCGAGCACGAAGGAGGCATCAGCCGCCCGGCCGTTCGCGACGGAGGCCAGTACCGCCCTGCTCTCCTTGCCGTCGGGCACCGATTCGACCTTCTCGCACGCGACACAGGTGAGGGTGCGGCCACCGGGGAACGCCGTTCCGACGGACTCGTAGGCATGGTCGATCAGAGCCACGACGTAACCGCGCCCGGCCAGCTCCTCGGCGAGGAGGGTGAGGGTGGCGCGGTTGAGCGAGAACCCGGGCGAGAGCACGACGAGCGGATGCCGGCCCGCTGCCGGGCGGGCGCCCGTGCGCGCGTTGGCGCGGGTGGAGCTGAGCAGTTCGGGCGGGAAGACACCCGCGTACCCCTGACTCTCCAGCAGCAGCCGGGCCTCTTCGGTCGTCATGTACTCAACGACCCGGCCGCCGGTCCCGGGGCGGGCCGGGTAGTACATCGACACCATCAGCTCCCGCGCCCCCGCCGACGGCATCCACGGGTCGCGTCGGCTCTTGTCGGTGAGGTGGAGGGTCTGACGCCCGGTGGCGTACGGGCCGGTGGGCAGAGGGAGTTGGAGCTGGCCGGTGCGGGGGCCGGGCGCGGAAGCGGGCGGGGCAGAGGCCGCGAGGGCCGTGTCCGCCGAGACGACGGGCAGCGACAGCGGCAGCGTGAGCGCGAGTAAGACGGCTGCGGTACGGCGACGAATGTTGACCATGCGGCAACCGTAGGCACCACGGCCCCGGCGCCACATCCGGCGAGGGTCGCCTGCGCCCCCTAGGGGACGCCCGGTCACTGCCCTACTACGGCGGCCCGTTGACCGTTGACCGTCGACCGATGGCCGACCCAGCCCGGTCGGTGCTGTCCGAAGTCGTTCCGCATGGCGGCGGCGCCGGTCGGCGCCTCCGGCTCCCGGCCCCGACCGTCGGCCGTGGCTCGCGACGGATCGGTGAAGGTCAGGGTGCGGGCAATCCCGAGCAGTGTGTTCCGGTAGTCGTCGGCGGAGTCGAGATCGGGTGTCACCATCTGGATCGCATTCCGCATGGGCACGGGGCCGTCCACGGCGGCGTACCACCCGACCGCGGTGCACCGGCCCAGAGCACGTGGCGACAGACCCCGGGCCCCGCCCCTTCGGCCGGTGCCGGGGCTGTGCCACGGCGTGGTGTGAGACGACTGAGCAGGTTCGGGGTGTTCACGTACGCCCAGCAGATATAGCGTCAAGATCATGAACCCGCAGGCGGAAACCACCACCACCGACCAGGCGCCGGCCGATCCTGCCGCCACCGACGACATGCTGGCCACCCAGCCCGTCGGTTACTGGAGCGGCCGCGCCCATGCGGCGGTCACCCGGCATCTGCGGGACGCCATGGCCGGGGTTGACGTCACGCAGCCGCAGTACTGGGTGCTGAACAGCGTGAACGGCGGCCCCGTGCCGCCCAGCCGTGAGGAGGTGGTCGGCCGGCTGACCCCCCTGGCGGACGGGCCGTACGACATCGCGCGGGTCGTCGACCAGTTGCTCCACCGTGGCTGGCTCCGGAACGACGCCGGGCAGCGCCTGCACCTCACCGATGCCGGGGAGGCTGCCAGGGTGCGGCTGCGCGCGCTGGTGACCGAGGTGCGCGCCGTGGTCCACGAGGGCGTCAGCGACGAGGAGTACGTGGCAGCGCTCAAGGTACTGCGCAGAGTGATCGCCAATGCTGAGGCCGCCGGGGACTCCTGAACTCCGCCCACCGTTCGACGGCCCGGGCCGCGCCCCACGCGCCTCACGCGCCTCACGCCGTGCCGGTGGCCGCCGCGACCCGCTCCCGCCAGGTCAGCCGTACGGCCCCCTCCTGCGGCCGGGCGCCGAAGCCCGCCGCTCGGGCCGCCGCCTCCCTGCGGCACTCCCCGCACTCCGTCTCGCCCGCGACCGGCCGGACGGCGTGGTCGTCACCCGGCCCCGCGCACAGCACCAGCTCGGCCCGGTCCCGGCCGGGCGAGGGCGTCGCCGTGGTGATCGTGCGCGCTCTCCCGCAGAGACCGAGGGTGTGGCGTACCGCTCCAACGGCCGCACTCCCGGCGGGCGTTGGCTCATTCGGCACCCTTGTCCGTCTCCTCGCCGCTTCCTTAGCGTGGCCGCGTCGCCCCACTGACCCGGGGCGACGGGGGAAACTCGACGGAGAGGAAGCACCAGACCATGCACAAGACTCGTACGATGCTGGCCGGCCTCGGCACGGCCGCCCTCCTCGCCACCGTATCCGCACCCATGGCGTCCGCGGCTCCGGCCGACGCGCAGGAGTGGGGGGCGTGCGCCAGTGGCAACGTCTGCTTCTACACGGGAACGAGCGGCACCGGCTCCAAGTGTTCCTGGAGCGTCGCCGACGAGGACTGGACCCAGGGCTCCATCCGCTGTTCCTGGTCCCAGACGCACCATGTGAAGTCGGTGTGGAACCGGGGCACCAGCTCGGCCAGCGGCGTCGCCTACTACCAGTGGGCGAACTACAACACCCGCAAGGGCTGCACGCCGCAAGGCGCGCGGGGCAACCTCGCGGGTACGTACATGCTCAAGTCGCACCGGTGGATCAGCGGCTCCTGCGGCTGACCCGACGTCCGTACGGCCATGTGCGCAGAGCCGCCCCGCCACTCACCTGGCGGGGCAGTCGCCGTCGGGCGTCACGGCCGGGCCGGGCTGAGCAGGGCCGGGGAGTCGGTCCCGCCTTCCGCGCACGCCCTCTTGCTTCGAGCGCGCTCGAAGGCGTTGGCTTGGTGCCCATGAAGTACACGCAACTCGGACGCACGGGACTCAAGGTCAGCCGCCTCGTCCTCGGCACGATGAACTTCGGGCCCCAGACCAGCGAGGCCGACAGCCACAGCATCATGGACTCCGCCCTCGGGGCCGGCCTCAACTTCTTCGACACCGCCAACGCCTACGGCTGGGGCGCCAACAAGGGCCGCACCGAGGAGATCATCGGCTCCTGGTTCGCGAAGGGCGGCGACCGGCGGGACAAGACCGTCCTCGCCACCAAGGTCTTCGCCAACATGACGCCGGACGACACACCGACCTGGCCCAACCACGACCGTCTCTCCGCCGTCAACATCCGGCGGTCCGTCGACGCCAGCCTCAGGCGGCTCCAGACGGACTACATCGACATCTACCAGTTCCACCACGTCGACCGGAACACTCCGTTCGAGGAGATCTGGCAGGCCATCGACGTACTCGTCCAGCAGGGCAAGATCCTGTACGCCGGATCGTCCAACTTCGCCGGCTGGCACATCGCGCGCGCCAACGAGACCGCGCGGCGGCTCGGGTCGTACGGGCTCGTGAGCGAGCAGTGCCTCTACAACCTCGCCGAGCGGCGCGCCGAGATGGAGGTCGTTCCGGCCGCGCAGGAGTACGGCCTCGGGATCATCCCGTGGTCGCCGCTGCACGGCGGGCTGCTCGGCGGCGTGCTGCGCAAGGAGCGCGAGGGCGGGGCGGCCCGGTCCTCCTCCGGGCGGTCCGCCGACGCGCTCGCGAACACGACCGTCCGCGCGCAGGTGCAGGCGTACGAGGACCTGCTGGCCAAGCACGGGCTGGAGCCCGGCGAGGCCGCCCTGGCCTGGCTGCTCACCCGGCCGGGGGTCACCGGGCCCATCGTCGGACCGCGTACGGCGGAGCAGCTGGAGTCGGCACTGCGCGCCGTCGAGCTGGAGCTGTCGGAGGAGGTGCTGGCGTCGCTGGACGAGATCTTCCCGGGGCCGGGGCCGTCTCCTGAAGCCTTCGCCTGGTAGGCCCGGCCCGTAGGACGTCGCCGCGGCGGTCCCGGTCGGCCGGCCCTGCCCGGCCGGCCGGTCAGCCGCCGACCGCGGCCGCCACGGCGACGACGACGAACATCAGCACGAGTACACCGGCCATGATCCGGTTTCTGCTTTTCGGGTCCACACGTCGAGCGTAACCGGACGGGGGCAGGGCCTCGGTCAGCGCCCCAGCGGCCAGACCCGCACCGGCTCGTACCGGGGCCGCGCGCCGGGCACCCCGTGCACCGGCAGGCTGCTGCGGACGAGAGCAAGCTCACCCACCGTCCAGGCCGTGCCCTCGAAGGGGGCGAGCACTTCGACGTACGGCCGCAGGTCCGCGTTCAGCCCCGTGCGGCTGCGGGCGATCGTCAGGTGCGCCTTGTACGCCCGGTGCTCGTCCATCGCCACCCCGGCCCGCCGCGCCGCCGCGTCCGCGCGGTCCGCGAGCAGCCGCACCGCGTCGAGGCCGCCCGCCGCCCCGGCCCACAGGGCGCGCTGCCCGAAGCGTCCGCCGCCGTGGATGCGGAGGGGGAAGGGGTCCTGGCGGGCGGCGGCGCGGCCGAAGCGTTCCTCGACGGCCGGCAGGAGCTCTCCGTCCACCTCCCCGAGGAAGGCGAGCGTGAAGTGCCAGCCGTCACGGCCCGTCCAGCGCAGGTCGTCCGCGCCGGGGAGGGCGCGCAGCCGGTCGACGGCGACGGCGAGTTCGTCGACGGCCCCGGCGGGCGGAAGTACGGCGGCGAAGAGTCTCATACGACCAGTTTCCGGTACGTGGTGATCGACTGCGGTCGCCACCCACCCGAACGTATGCTTCGGCTCTCACCTGCGCAGACAACATGCAAGCATGAGCGCATGGCTACCAGGATGCTCAGCGTGCGCATAGACAGTGACTCCCTTGAGGCGATCAAGGAGCGAGCTGCGGCTCGCGGCATGACGGTCCAGGAGTACGTCGTCACGACGCTCCAGCGAGACGAGTTCGAGGAGCGGTTCAAGGCGGCGTTCCGCGAAACGATGGAGCTGTACGGCGACGTACTCGCGGAAATCGACGCGGCCGACAGGGTGGAGGAGGCGGCGCAGCACACGGAGGACGACGCCGGCGCACCGCCCCGTACGCAGTCCGTTGCCGCATGACGACGAACCATCTGGACCTCGGCGATCTGCTCTGGGCGGCCGAGGAGCTTCGCGGCGATCCCCAGCCGGACGGTCTCGGCTCCCTGATCGCCGCCTGCGCCCGCACCAGGGCCGAGGCCTTCGGTTACGAGGTGTACCAGTCCGTGCACCTCAAGGCGGCGGCTCTGATGCAGACGATCGCCCTGCTCGAACCCCTTGAGCACGACAACAAGACCCTGGCGTTCGGCGCGGCGCGTTCCTTCATGGGGGCGAACGGCTTCCGGCTGCGCCCCGAGCCGGAGCAGTTGCGGGAGGCCCTGACCGCAGTCCGGCCCGGGGCCAAGGGCGTGCGCGTCCTCGCCAGGCATCTGGACCGCTGGGCCCAGCAGTAGCCGGAACGATCGCGGCCCCGGACATTCCGTGTCCGGGGCCGCGATCGTCAGACAGAACGCGCGAACACGTCACGCCACCGTCGCGAGTTCCTTCCGGCGTACCGGCTCATCGGACTCCTTCGGGACGAACGCCACGTGCTGGTGGCCCCGGCGCAGGTCCACCTTGAGGCGCAGGCCCCCCAGGCGCGCCAGGACGATCGCCACGCCGATGCCCGCCAGCAGCGAGATCGCACCGCCCGTCGCGAAGCCGACGCGCGCGCCGTAGGTGTCGGTGACCCAGCCGAGGAGCGGCGCGCCCACCGGCGTACCGCCGGCGAAGACCATCATGTAGAGGCTCATGACACGGCCCCGCATCGCCGGGTCGGTCGCCATCTGAACGCTCGTGTTGGCGGTGATGTTGACCGTCAGGCCGAGCATGCCGATCGGCACCAGCAGCATCGCGAACAGCCACAGGGCGGGCGAGAACGACGCCGCGATCTGGAGCGCGCCGAAAGCCATCGCGGCGGCGACCAGCATCCGCAGCCGCGAGGAGCGGCGGCGGGCGGAGAGCAGCGCGCCGACCAGCGAACCGGCCGCCATCAGAATGTTGAAGAAGGAGTACAGCCCGGCGCCGCCGTGGAAGACGCCGTCGGCGAAGGCGCTCAGCCAGATCGGGAAGTTGAAGCCGAACGTGCCGACGAAACCGACGAGGACGATGGGCCACATCAGCTCGGGGCGGCCCTTGACGTACCGCAGGCCCTCCCGCAGCTGGCCCTTGCCGCGCGGCACTCTCTCCACCTTGTGCATCTCGCTCTGGCGCATCAGCAGCAGGCCGGCGAGCGGTGCGAGGAAGGACAGGCCGTTGAGCATGAACGCCCAGCCGCTGCCGATCGTCGTGATCAGCACGCCCGCGACGGCGGGGCCGATCAGGCGGGCGGACTGGAAGTTCGCCGAGTTGAGGCTGACGGCGTTGCGCAGCTGGCCGGGGCCGACCATCTCGGACACGAAGGACTGCCGGGCCGGGTTGTCGACGACCGTGACCATGCCGAGCAGGAACGCGATCAGGTAGACGTGCCAGACCTGGATGTGGCCGGAGAGCGTCAGGGCGGCGAGCGCGACACCGCACAGGCCGAGGGCGGCCTGGCTGAAGAGCAGAAGGGTGCGCTTGGGATACCGGTCGGCGATGACACCGCCGTACAGGCCGAAGAGCAGCATCGGCAGGAACTGGAGGGCCGTGGTGATGCCGACGGCGGCCGCGGACCCGGTGAGGTCGAGGACCAGCCAGTCCTGGGTGATGCGCGACATCCAGGTGCCGGTGTTGGACACGACGGCGCCGGTCGCGAAGAGCCGGTAGTTGCGGATCTTCAGGGACGAGAACATGCTCGGCCCTTTGCGTTCCCTGGTGGGTATCTCGTGGTGGGTGTTCGGTGCGGGGGCGGAGTCTGCTCCGGATCCCGTACTCAAAGTGGGTTCGCCTCCTTGGCGGCGCGCGGGGTCGGTGGTGCGGTCAGAGGTGTGCGAGCTTCTCCAGGACGGGGGCGGCAGCGCGCAGCTTCGCCCATTCGTCCTCGTCCAGACCTTCACAGAGGCCGGCCAGCCAGGCGTTCCGCTTGCGGCGGCTCTCCTCGAGCATCGCCTCGGCGGTCTCGGTCGGGCTGACCACCTTCTGCCGGCGGTCGTCGGGATGCGGCTCCAGCCTGACCAGTCCCTTGGCTTCGAGCAGCGCCACGATGCGGGTCATCGAGGGCGGCTGCACGTGCTCCTTGCGGGCCAGCTCACCGGGGGTGGCCGAGCCGCAGCGGGCGAGGGTGCCGAGTACCGACATCTCGGTGGGGCTCAGCGATTCGTCGACGCGCTGGTGCTTCAGGCGCCGGCCCAGCCGCATGACGGCCGAGCGCAGGGAGTTCACAGCGGCAGCGTTGCCGGCGTGCGACAGGTCAGGCATCTATTTAGCCTAACTCATTACCCACGCTAAATACAGTCGGAGCATCACTTCACCCGTACGAGTGAGCCCACTCCGGAAAGTGACGTACGGCCGGGGGCCGGACGGCGACGCTGTCCCGCATGGGATCAACAGTGCTCAGCCTGCGGATAGACGGTGAGCTGCACGACCGCCTCCGGGACCGTGCCGCCAAACGCGGAATGAGCGTCCAGGACTATGTGGTCCGGACGCTCATTCGCGACGACTTCGACGAACGCTTCAAGACGGCGGTCGACGAGACGGAGAAGTTCTACGACGGCATTGCGTGAGGCCGCTTGCGTGAGGCCGCTTGCGTGAGGCCGCTTGCGTGAGATCGCTTGCGCGAGGCGGCTTGCGCGTTACGTGAGGTTGAGCGCCGGCATCAGGTAGTAGAAGGCGAAGACCGCCGACACCGCGTACATCGCCGCCGGCACCTCGCGCCCGCGCCCGGCCGCCAGGCGCAGCACGCAGAAGCTGACGAAGCCGATGCCGATGCCGTTCGTGATCGAGTACGTGAACGGCATCATCAGCATGGTCAGGAACGCCGGGATCGCGATCGTGTGGTCCGCCCAGTCGATGTCCTTGACCGAGCCCGACAGGATCAGGAAGCCGACCGCGAGCAGAGCCGGGGTGGCGGCCTGCGACGGCACCATCGTGACCAGCGGCGTCAGGAACAGACCCACGGCGAAGAGGCCGCCGGTGACGACGTTCGCGAGGCCGGTGCGCGCGCCCTCGCCGACACCGGCGGTGGACTCCACGAAGCAGGTGGTGGCGGAGCTGGAGGTCGCGCCGCCCGCGGCGACGGCGATGCCGTCGATGAGCAGCACCTTGTTGACGCCGGGCAGGTTGCCCTTCTCGTCCAGCAGCTTGGCCTCGTCGCTGACGCCGAGGATCGTGCCCATCGCGTCGAAGAAGCAGGACAGCAGCACGGTGAAGACGAAGAGGACGCCGGTCAGCAGGCCGACCTTCTCGAAGCCGCCGAACAGGCTGACCTGGCCGACCAGGCCGAAGTCCGGGGCGGCCACCGGATTGCCGGGCCACTCGGGGGTGGTCAAGCCCCAGGACGGGATGTCGGCGACGGCGTTGACGACGAGGGCGACGACGGTCATCACGACGATCGAGATGAGGATCGCGCCCGGCACCTTGCGGACGATCAGCGCGAGCGTGAGCAGCACGCCGAGGACGAAGACCAGGACCGGCCAGCCGTTGAGCTGGCCGGTGGCGCCGAGCTGGAGCGGGACGGTGGTGTGCGCGGCGTCCGGCATGCGGGAGACGAAGCCCGAGTCGACCAGGCCGATCAGCATGATGAAGAGGCCGATGCCGATCGCGATGCCCTTGCGCAGGCCGATCGGCACCGCGCTCATCACGCGCTCCCGCAGGCCGGTCGCGACGAGCAGCATCACGACGAAACCGGCGAGTACGACCATGCCCATCGCGTCGGGCCAGCTCATGCGGGGCGCGAGCTGGAGCGCGACCACGGTGTTGACGCCGAGGCCGGCGGCGAGCGCGATCGGCACGTTGCCGATGACGCCCATCAGCAGCGTCGAGAACGCGGCCGTCAGCGCGGTGGCGGTGACCAGCTCGCTGCCGTCGAGCTGGTGCCCGTACATGTCCTTCGCGCTGCCCAGGATGATCGGGTTCAGCACGATGATGTAGGCCATCGCGAAGAAGGTGGCGAGACCGCCCCGGATCTCGCGCGGAACGGTGGAGCCCCGCTCGGAGATCTTGAAGAAGCGGTCGAGACCGTTCTTCGGTTCCGGGGAAGACGGCGGCTGCTTGGCGTCGACCGGAGCCGTGGCCGAGGGAGACATGCGTGACCTCATGCGGAAGGAGGGGACTAAAGGGCAGACAAGGGGCACGTCGGATACATCTGGAAGCGATCGACATTGGATGTTCAGACGAACAAAACCAGTCAGACGAAACCTGTTTCAGTATGAATACATAAGGGAAAGATCGCTATCTCCGCGCGTAGACCCTTGGGCCGCCTGGCCCGGCCGCCCGTGTGCGGGTGCCGCCTACACTGTCCCCATGGCGAAGTGGACCCCCCAGCACGAGGCACCCGAGCCCCTTGAAGGGCCCGTCGTCGCCACCGTCGTCGGCGGCACGCTCATCTGGTTCGCCCTCTTCCTGGTACAGCTCCCCTTCTACGCCTGGTTCGACGACCGCGGCTGGACGTGGTGGGTGTGGACCTGCCTGGCCGGCGCCGGTCTCGGACTGATCGGCATCTGGTACGTGCGCGGGCGCGAAGCGGCGATCAAGCGCGCGGAGGCCGAGCACGCGAAAGCCGAGCACGCGAAGGCCGCGGGGCCGGAATCCGCCGGAGCGGAATCCGCGGGGCCGCAGGCCGCGGGGCCGCAGGCCGCGGGAGCGAGCACCCGCGCCGCCGGTCCGGACGCGTAACCCGGACAGGCGAAGAGCTCCGGCCGCTCGACGGGTCGATCCGCACGTCCGGTCGTACCGTCGGAACCATGACGCAGCGGGCGAAGGTCGACGCGGACGGGTCCGAGCCGGGCGGCCCCGTGATTGACGCGGGCGCCGAACTCGACCCCGTACACCCCGTGGAACTCCCCAGATCCGCCGCGGGACACCCCGGGCTCACCACGGCCGAGGCCGCCGAGCGGGTCGCCCGGGGCGAGGTCAACGACGTGCCGGTGCGCAGCTCGCGCTCCGCCGCCGAGATCGTCCGGTCGAACGTCTTCACCCGCTTCAACGCGATCATCGGCGTGCTGTGGGTGATCATGCTCTTCGTCGCGCCCGTCCAGGACAGCCTCTTCGGCTTCGTCATCGTCGCGAACACGGCCATCGGCATCGTCCAGGAGCTGCGCGCCAAGAAGACCCTCGACAGCCTCGCCGTCATCGGCGGGGCCAGGCCGAAGGTCCGCCGCGACGGGACCGCCGTCGAGGTGTCCACCTCGGAGATCGTCCTCGGCGACCTGGTGGAGCTGGGACCGGGCGACAAGGCCGTCGTCGACGGCGAGGTCGTGGAGACCGACGGCCTGGAGATGGACGAGTCGCTCCTCACCGGCGAGGCCGATCCGGTGCTCAAGCGCCCCGGCGACCAGGTGATGTCCGGCAGCTTCGTGGTCGCGGGCGGCGGCGCGTTCACCGCCACCAAGGTCGGCCGTGCGGCGTACGCCACCCGGCTCGCCGAGGAGGCGTCCCGCTTCACGCTCGTCCACTCCGAGCTGCGCAACGGCATCAACCGGATCCTCACGTTCGTCACCTGGCTGATGGTCCCGACCTCGGCCGGCCTCGTCGTCAGCCAGCTGGTCGCCAAGGAGACCGGCTTCAAGGACTCGATCGCGCGCACCGTCGGCGGCATCGTCCCGATGATCCCCGAGGGCCTGGTGCTGCTCACCTCGGTCGCCTTCGCGGTCGGCGTGATCAGGCTCGGGCGCAAGCAGTGCCTCGTGCAGGAGCTGCCCGCGATCGAAGGGCTCGCGCGCGTGGACGTCGTGTGCCTCGACAAGACGGGCACGCTCACCGAGGGCGGCATGGACGTCACCGAGGTGCGGCTGCTGGACGGCTCGGGCACCGAGGAGGCGTACGTACGCACCGTGCTCGGCGCCCTGGGCGGGTCGGACCCGCGGCCCAACACCAGCCTCCAGGCGATCAAGGACGCCTGTCCGGACGACGGCTCCTGGCGCTGTACGGAGTCGCTGCCCTTCTCGTCGGCCCGCAAGTACAGCGGGGCGAGCTTCACCGGGAAGGACGGCAGCACCAGCTCGTGGCTGCTCGGCGCGCCCGAGGTGCTGCTGCCGCGGGACGACCCGCACCTCGACGAGATCGATCTGCTCAACGCACAGGGCCTGCGGGTGCTGCTGCTCACCCGCGTCGGCGGGGGCCCGGGAGGGCTCGACGGCCCGCGGGCCGAGGACGGCTCGCACGCGACCGCCCTGGTCGTCCTGGAGCAGCGGCTGCGCCCGGAAGCCGCCGCCACCCTCCAGTACTTCGCCGACCAGAACGTCGCAACGAAGGTCGTCTCCGGCGACAACGCGGTGTCCGTCGGAGCGGTCGCGGCCAAGCTCGGCATGCCGGGCGCCGCGAACACCGTCGACGCCCGCACGCTGCCCGCCGGGCGCGCGGAGATGGCCGGGGCGCTGGACGAGAACGCGGTCTTCGGCCGGGTCACCCCGCAGCAGAAGCGCGACATGGTCGGAGCGCTCCAGTCGAAGGGCCACACGGTCGCCATGACGGGCGACGGCGTCAACGACGTACTGGCCCTCAAGGACGCCGACATCGGGGTCGCGATGGGGTCCGGGTCGGAGGCCACGCGGGCGGTGGCGCAGATCGTGCTGCTCGACAACAGCTTCGCGACGCTGCCTTCGGTGGTGGCCGAGGGGCGCCGGGTCATCGGCAACATCACCCGGGTCGCGACCCTCTTCCTGACGAAGACGGTCTACTCGGTGCTGCTGGCGATCCTGGTGGTCTGCTCGCAGGTCGAGTACCCGTTCCTGCCGCGCCACCTGACGCTGCTCTCGACGCTGACGATCGGGGTGCCCGCGTTCTTCCTCGCGCTGGCGCCCAACAAGGAACGGGCCCGGCCGGACTTCGTACGCCGGGTGATGCGGTACGCGGTCCCCGGCGGCGTCATCGCCGCGTCCGCGACCTTCTGTACGTACCTGCTCGCCCGGTCGCACTACTCCGGCCCCGGGGCCCTGGCCGCCGAGACGAGCACGGCGACGCTCACGCTCTTCCTGGTGTCGGTCTGGGTGCTGGCGATCATCGCCCGCCCGTACACCTGGTGGCGCGTCGGCCTGGTGGCCGCGATGAGCCTCGGCTTCGTGGTCGTACTCGTGGTCCCGTGGCTCCAGGACTTCTTCGCGCTGAAGCTGGTGGGTACGACGATGCCGTGGGCGGCGGTGGGCATCGCGGCGGTGGCGGCGGCCGCCCTGGAGCTGGTGTGGCACCGGGTCGGCCGCCGCTTTCCCGCGTAGCGGGGGTACTGCCTGTACTGCCTGGGGTACTGCTGGGGTTACTGCCCCGGGTGCTCAGCGCACGTCGAGGTAGTCACCGCCCGCGGAGATCGCGGGGGTGGTGGACGTACCCGCGAACGAGTAGCGCCAGTAACCGTCGGAGGCCGCCGTGACGGTCGTCTTCAGGTCACCGGTGCTGCTGGAGGTCACCGTCTTGACGGTGGTGTACGTGCTGGTGCCGGCCTTGCGGAACTGGAGCTTCACCGGCTGCTGGGTGTAGCCCGCGTAGGCGGAGGTCTCCCAGTTGGCGCGGGACAGCTTGCCCGTGACCGTGATGGTCTTGCCCTTCACGACCGGCTCGGGCGAGGCGTTGACCGTCAGCTTCGCGTAACGCTGGACGCGGGTGGTGCCGGCGACCTCCTTGAACACGTAGTCGCCGTCACTGGCGTAGACGGACGCCCACACCTTCCACGTGCCGGCCAGGGCGTTCTTGTACAGGTCGAGCTGGGGGTCGACCGTCACGGTCACGGTGCAGGTGGAGGTGGTGGCACTGGCCTTGACGCAGTCCGCCTCCTCCTGCTCCGAGATGAGCGCGCCGTCGATGTCGTTCTCGTTGAAGGCGGCGCCGTGCCAGAGGAACTGGTCACCGCCCTCGATGCCGGACGGGTCGGTGGCCGTGACGGCGATCTTGAAGGTCTTCGCGGCGGTGGTGCCGACCACGATGTTCTTGCCGCCGTTGACGACGACCTTCGTGATCTTGATGTCACCCTCGATCTCGTCCTGCGGCGCGTTGGCGACGAAGGGCGAGACGCGGTAGTCCGACTTGTCCTCGGCCTGGGCGGCCGGTACGGCAAGGGCGGACAGGGCCAGGGCGCCCGAAACGGCGGCCACGGTGGCACGTATGCGCATGTATGTAAGTCCCCACATGGATGCGATCCCGCCGTGTTTCCCCCCGGCGGGATCTTTGAGTGTCGAACGAAGTGTAGGGATAGCGTAGAGAGTTCGTAAACAGAGAATCAGTCGAACCAGCGATCGCGCGCCAGTTCCTCCGTGCGCGACGGGTCCTCGATCAGCGCCGCCACCTCGAAGCGGCGCGGCCACTGACCCGTCGACCAGGCAAGACCGGCCGCCACGCCCTCCAGGGTGGCCGCGTGGACCACGCCGTCGGGGGTACGGCGCCAGTCCAGTTCGACGCCGCCCGCGAGGAGTTCCTCGTGTTCGACGTACGTCGCCGGGGTGGCGTCGCCGAGCAGGGCCCGTACCGCTTCCGGAACCTCGCGCTCCACGCCCTCCGAGTCCACCTCGGCCCGGTCCGACTCGCTGAGGCGGCGCACCTGGAGGAGTTCGGCCAGGTCGGCGGCGCGGGACGGGGCCACCGGCAGCAGCGGCAGTCCGGCGGTGAGGGGCAGCAGGTCGGGGGCGTCCGCGACCACGGCGTCCGCAGCGTCGACCACCCGCACCTCACCGTCCACGACCGCGCGCAGCTCGTCGGGGAGCGTGACCTGCTCGGGGTCGAGGTCGGCCAGGGCGCCGTACAGCGCGTGGAGTCGGGGCGCGGTGACCGTACGGTCCGGGTCCGCGAGGCGGCCGAGGAGCTCGGCGGCGCCGCCGGGCTCGTCCAGCAGCGCGGCCACGGAGGTGCGTACGCCCAGCGCCCTCAGCACCTGCTCGTCGTCGAAGCCGGTCGCGTCCGCGGAGGTGTAGAGCCCGTCGAGGAGCGGGTCGCCGCCCGCCGCGCGCAGACCGGCCGGACGGCGCCCGTCGAGCACGGGGTGGTCGCGCAGCCACCACGCGGTGTACGGGCGTACGGACTGCGTCGTCCCGTCCGGCAGCAGGACGCGCACGGGCTGGGTCAGCGCGTCCCGCAGCGGCGGCCGGGCGAGCATCGCGAGGGCCTGCGGCCACTTGTCGTCGTCGACCAGGTCCAGGTCCCGCACGGCGACGATCTCGGTGGCGACCGGCGGCACGGAGGTCTCCGGCAACTGGTCGAGGATGTCCTCGCACCACACGTCCACGGCGTCCAGCAGGCCCGCGTCGTCGGGCTCGGCGAAGTCACCGTCGCGCGGCTCGAACTCGTCGGGGTCCAGGACGACGTCGGTGGCGCGTACGAGTGCGAAACCCGCCAGGACACCGCAGGCGGTGAGCGGCTGCTCGCCCCAGCGGGCGGCCAGTTCGGCGTCGCACAGGGCCAGTTCGCCCTCGCGCATGATCTGAGCGAACGGGCTGCCGGGCAGGACGAGTTCACCGGCGGGCGAGAGCTCGCCGTCCTCGTCGGCCAGGGCGAGCGCGCCGAGCCACGGCTCGTCGCCGGGCGACAGGTCGGCGTCGCGCACCAGCGCCAGGACGGTCTCCGCCAGCTCCTCGGCGTCGGGGGCGTCCTCGTCCCAGATCTGGCCGCCCTCGTCCATGGATGCGGCGACGGCGGCCCGCACCTGCGGGGTGGTGAGGACGGCGCGGGGGGTGGCGGGGAGCGCGCCGAGCTTTTCGAGGAGGGGGTGGGCGGCGTCGGGGTGGGCGACCTTCAGGCCGAGGCGGGTGAGCTGCCCGGGGGCGGCGGCGGTGTCCGCGCCGGTGCCCGTGCCTGTGCCTGTGCCTGTGCGCGTATCCGTGCCCGTGTACGTGTCCGCGCCGGCGAGCGGCAGCAGGACCTGGCGCGGGCCGATCACCGTACGGCCGCCGGCCAGCGGGACCGGCAGACCGGACAGGCGGTCCGGGTCGACACCGGCCAGGGACTCGTACAGCCGCCGCCACCAGGAGGGCTCGCGCTCGGCGCCCGCGAGGCGTTCGATGGCGTCGCCCAGCGGCAGCCGGCCGACGCCGAGGGTGCGCAGCTCGGTGCGGCGTTCGAGCCCGGCGGGCAGCAGGGTCGGCAGCACCTCGGCCATGACGCGGACGGTGTCCGCGCCCGCGCCCTCGACGACCTCCGCCTCGAACGGGCGCAGCGCGGTGAACTCCTCGGACGGCGCCGCCGGCGCGAGGAACGCGACGCGGGGCAGCCGTTCGACGACGGCCGCGCGCAGTGCGCCGTCCAGTTCGCCCTTGCCGAGCGGCCCGGGGACGAGGTCGACCGTCCCGGTGGAGACCGGCTCCCAGTCGCCGAGCAGTTCGGCGTACGCGTCGGCGGCGCGCTGTACGAGGAAGTCGGTGAGCGGGCCCGGCGCGGGGTGGCGGCGGGCCGTGTCCAGCGGCAGCGACGCGATCAGCAGGGCCGGTACGCCGAGGGGCTCGTCGGTCGGGGTCGGGGCGTGCACGACGGGCGCGGTGGCGGGCCGCTGCGGCGCGCCCTCGCTGTCCACCGGCACGGCCCAGGTGACGGACCAGTGGGGGCGCAGGCGCTCCTCGACGGGCCGGTCGGCGAGGAGGGCGGTGGCCAGGGCTCCCGAGCGGGTGAGGGTGCGCCAGCGGGTGGTGCGGGTGGCGGGCGTGGCGCCGCGGGCGGTGTCCTCGATGTGTACGTACGCGTCCTGCTCGTACCGCGTCAAGGTCCGCGTGGAGTCCGGGGTTTCGACGACCACCTCGGCGAGGCCGGGGAGGGTGAGGAGCAGGGCGTCGTCGATGGCGTCGAGCAGGTGCCGGGCGAGGTCCACGGCGCCGCCGTCGCGCAGGGGCAGGACCACGACGGTGTCGTAACCCTCGGGGGCGGAGCCCTCGGCGGGGAGCGGGAGCCGCAGGAGGGGCACGTGACCGTCGCGGCGCCGCAGCTCCTCACCGAGGCCGGGCGCGGTGCCGGCGGCGTCCACGGCCAGCTCCCTGGCCTCCGCCAGGGACCAGCGGACACCGCCGTGGCGGCCGAGGACGGCGGGCTCGTCGCTGACGGCCAGTACGGCGGCGAACCCGACGCCGAAGCGGCCGACCGCGCCGCCGGGACCCGCTTCGTACTCCCGCTTGGCGGACGCGCGCAGCGTGCTGAGGGACTCGACGCCGGCGGCGTCGAGGGGGGCGCCGGTGTTGGCGGCGGCGAGGATCGCGGGGGCGCCGTGTTCGGTGGCGGCGTGCAGGGTGAGCCGGAGCCTGCCGGTGACGCCGGCGCGGGCGGCGGCGTCGGCTGCGTTCTGGGCCAGCTCGACGACGAGGCGGTCCCGGTAGCCGCCGAGGGCGAGGTCCTCCTCGGCGTTGGCGTCCTCGCGGAACCGGGCGGGGCTCGCGCTCCACGCGTCGAGCACCCCACGCCGCAGCCGCGCCGTCCCGAAGGGGTCTGCCTCGTCGGTGGCCCTGACGCTCACGCTTGTCTCCGCTCGTCCTGAGGTACGGGTGCTGGGGTGCTGCCCGCCGGTCGGCTCATCTCGTCAACTGGCGCCTACCCGTGTCTGCGCGGCGCAAGTATCGCGTGCGGACGGACCTGCGACGTCCGCCTGCCCGCCGGGTCGTCGCGGTGCGGGTCCGGGTGCGGTGGGGTGTGCCGCTGCGCGGGGCTGTTCCCCACCCCGCCCGCCCCTTCCCGGCCCGGGGCGCTGCCCCGGGCCCGGTCCTCGAGCTCCCCCGGACTCCGTCCGGGGGGCTTGAGCGCACGCCCGGAGGGCGCCCGGGGTCAGGAGTGGCCCAGGTCCTCCGCCGGGTCCGGCGTGGCCGGGACCGAGCCGCCCTCCGGGTCCGGGCGGAGCGGGAACACGTCCGTGGCCATCGAGTCCAGGACCGGGGGCGGCGGGCGCAGCGGCTTCGGCATGACCGCTGCCTCCGAGTGCCCCCCGCAGCCGTAGGCGAGCGAGACGACATGGCCGTCCGCCGGCGAGAACTCGTTCGCGCAGACGCCGAACGCCTGGCGCAGCGACCCGGCCATCGGCACGAGGAAGGCACAGGAGACACAGGTGGCGGGGGCCGCCTGGGCCATGGGGGCCTTCGCTCCGTACGCCTCGTCCCAGCGGTCCGCCGCGATGTGCAGCCCGTACCGCGACAGGACGCGCGCACGCCGCATCCCGAGCTCTTCGGCGACCGCCGCGATCGAACCCCGCGCGGGAGCCAGCGGCAGCGCCGCCGGCGCACCGCCCGTGACCTCGGCGTCCTCCGCCTCGACGAGCTGCGCCATCTCCTCCGAGACCGGGGAGTCCGGCGGCGGCGCGTCGGCGCCCGTGTAACCGGGCTCCAGGCGCAGGTCGTCCGCCTCGGTGGGGAGCAGGTCGCCCGGCCCCAGGTCCCCGGGGCGCAGCCGCTCGCTCCACGGCACCCACTCCGGCGCCAGCAGGGAGTCCGGCCCCGGCAGGAGGACCGTCTCGTTGAGGGTGACCAGCTTGGCCCGCGAGGCGCGGGTGACGGTCACCGCCCAGCGCCAGCCCCGGTAACCGGGTTCCTTGCATTCGAAGAGGTGGGTGACCACCCGGTCACCCTCGGCGAAGAGGGAGACATGCTCGCCGACCACCCCCGGGAAGGCGGCCTCCTCGGCCGCCTCACGGGCAAGGTCTACCGCCTCGGCGCACAGGCGGTCAGGGGTTCGGCTTCGCGTCGTCGCAGCACTCACAGGTCTCGCTTCTCTCCTACGCCGTCTCACGGGTGCGCCAACGGATGCCCGTACGAGGTACGAGATACGAGGTGCGAGCTGCGGGCGGAGCGGACCGAAGGGCCGCGTCGACGTCCACGCCTCGCCCGACTCGTCTCGGTCTCGGGCGCACTTTCCACCACCCATTCTGCGGGATGACGGAGAGGCGCGCGGCCGAGGACAACCGCCGGTGGCGCGCTACGCACGCTACCCCCTCTGCCGCCCCGGTCCCACCTGCACGCCGTGTTTGGGACCGGAAGGCCCGGGAGAGACCCGGCAGAGAGTCCCAAATGCCCGGAGTGGCGGCTCATCGGCCCCGTCCGCCCCGTTTCAGGTTCGGGCCGGGGAGGTGTGGGGCACTATGGCGGGGTGGCTGCCGCAAATTCGTCCGACGGATCCGGTCCACTGCGCAGGACCGGCCGGGCGGTGGGCCGCGCCCTCCACCTGCCCTTCACGGGTACGGCGAAGGGCATCCGCCGCGCCACGCACGCGCAGGGCGCGGGCGAGTCGGGCCTCGGCAAGCTGATCGAGCTGCACGCCGTGAACGGCGCGGGCGACGTCATGATCACGGTCGCCCTCGCCTCCACGGTCTTCTTCTCCGTCCCCACCGACGAGGCCCGCGGCCGGGTCGCCCTCTACCTCGCGATCACCATGGCGCCCTTCACGCTCCTCGCCCCGGTGATCGGCCCGCTCCTGGACCGGGTGCCGCACGGCCGCAGGGCCGCGATGGCCGCCGCGATGCTGGCCCGGGCGCTGCTCGCGCTGGCGTTGTCGGGCGCGGTGGCGACGGGCGGGATCGAGCTCTATCCGGCGGCCCTGGGCGTACTCGTGTCCTCGAAGGCGTACGGCGTCGTACGGAGCGCCGTCGTACCGCGCCTCCTGCCGCCCCGCTTCTCCCTCGTGAAGGCCAATTCGCGGGTGACCCTGGCCGGGCTGCTGGCGACGGGCGCGGCCGCGCCGATCGGGGTGGGGCTCCAGCAGGTCGGGACCGCGTGGCCGCTGTACGGGGCGTGCGCGCTGTTCGTCGTCGGTACGTTCCTGGCGTTCACGATGCCGCACAAGGTGGACTCCGCGAAGGGCGAGCGGAAGGCCAGGCTGCTGGAACACGGGCACGGGTACGTGCACCGGCCCGGCCACGGCCACCAGAAGCAGGAGGCGCCGCGCCGCCCCGGCCTGCGCACGGTCGGCCCCTCCGTGCTCCACGGCCTCCAGGCCAACGCCGCCCTCCGCGCCCTCTCCGGCTTCCTGATCTTCTTCCTGGCGTTCCTGCTGCGCGAGCACCCGCTCTCCGGGCAGAGCGCCGCCGTGTCGCTGGCGGTCGTCGGCGTCTCGGCCGGCGTGGGCAACGCCTGCGGGACGGCGGTGGGGGCGTGGCTCAGGGACCGCGGGCCCGAGGCGATCATCGCGACGGTGCTGGGGCTGACGCTGGGCGTGGCCGTCTGCGCTGCGTTGTTCTTCGGCGGGCTGATGGTGGCGGTGCTCGGCGCGACGGCGGGCCTGTGCCAGGCGCTCGCCAAGCTGTCGCTGGACGCGCTGATCCAGCGGGACGTGCCCGAGGAGGTGCGGACGTCGGCGTTCGCGCGGTCGGAGACACTGCTCCAGATGGCCTGGGTGGTGGGCGGCGCCGTCGGGATCGCCCTGCCGCTGAACGGCGCGCTCGGCATGTCGGTCGCCGCCTGCCTCCTCGCGACCGGCGCGGCCCTGTCCGTACGGGGCCTCCTGAGCGCGGCGCGGCGCGGCTCGCCGCACCCCCGCGTGGCGTGAGGCGGGGCGGGCGATAGCCTTCGCCCCATGACCGTTGCGCTCCTCTCTGGTAAGGCCCGCCGCACCGCCACCGTGATCGGTGCCGTGTCGGCCGGACTCCTCGTCCTGTCCGCATGCGACAAGCCGACGCCGCTCGCGACCGTGACGGTCGGCACGGAATCGGTGCACACCGAGGCCGCGTGCTACAACGACGGCTCCGCGATCAAGGAGTCCCTGCTCCAGGGCTGCCTGAACAAGAAGGCCGAGAAGACCGTCAAGGTCTCCATGGAAGACAAGGTCCGCTTCGGCGTCGACCCCGAGATCGCGGACAAGGGCTGGACGCTCTTCATCAACGGCCAGCAGGCCGAGCAGGAGCCGTTCAAGAAGACGTACCGGACCATCCCGGGCAGCGCCTTCTTCGCCCAGCAGCAACAGCAGCAGCCGGGCGCGCCGAGCCCCGACGAGGCGCAGGTCAGCGTCGTCGAGACCAAGGGCAAGAAGCTCACCGGCATCTGGCACTTCAAGCTGGAGAAGACCTCCTGACGATGCGTGTCCTGGTCGTGACCGCGGTTCCCGCCGAGCGGGACGCGGTCACGCGCGCGTTCGCCCCCGGTGACGCCGACGTCGACGTCATCGCCTGCGGGGTCGGCCCCGCCGCGGCCGCGGCCGGGACCGCGACAGCGCTGGCGTCCGCGGCCCGCCCGTACGGGCTCGTGATCTCCGCCGGCATCGGCGGCGGTTTCGGCCACCTGGCCCCGCTCGCCTCCCTCGTCGTCGCCGACGCCATCGTCGCCGCCGACCTGGGCGCCGAGACCCCCGACGGCTACGTCCCGGTGACCGCCCTGGGCTTCGGCGCCGTGGAGCACCTGCCGCCCGCCGCCCTCGTACGGGCCGTGGCCGGCGCGACCGGCGCCGTCACCGCCGCCGTGCTGACCGTCTCCACGGTGACCGGCTCCGCCGCCCGCGCCGCCGAGCTGCGCGCCCGGCACCCGTACGCCGCCGCCGAGGCGATGGAGGGCTTCGGCGTCGCCGAGGCCGCCGCCCTGCACGGGGTACCGGTGCTGGAGATCCGCGCGGTCTCGAACACCGTCGGGCCGCGCGACCGGGCGGCCTGGCGCATCGAAGAGGCGCTGGAGGCGCTCACCGGTGCGTTCGGGAAGCTCGTGCCCGTACTCGAGACCTGGGAAGACCCGAACGAAGACCGGGATGAGGAACATGACGACGTCTGACGCGCTGAAGATCGCTTACTCGCCCTGCCCGAACGACACCTTCGTCTTCGACGCCTGGGCGCACGGCCGGGTGCCGGGGGCGCCGGCGCTCGACGTGACGTTCGCGGACATCGACATCACCAACGGGATGGCCGAGCGCGGGGAGTTCGACGTGCTCAAGGTGTCGTACGCCGTGCTGCCGTGGGTGCTGGAGGAGTACGCGCTGCTGCCGTGCGGCGGGGCGCTCGGCCGGGGCTGCGGGCCTCTCGTCCTTACGTGCGAGCCCGGGGCCGACCTCACCGGCAAGCGGGTCGCCGTGCCCAGCGAGCGCTCGACGGCGTACCTGCTGTTCCGGCTGTGGGCGGCCGATGTCGTGCCGGACGGGGTCGGCGAGATCGTCGTCATGCCGTTCCACGAGATCATGCCGGCGGTGCGCGACGGCAAGGTCGACGCGGGGCTCGTCATCCACGAGGCGCGCTTCACGTACCAGGACTACGGTCTGCACTCGCTCGCCGACCTGGGCGGGCACTGGGAGGACACGACCGGCCTGCCCATCCCGCTGGGCGCGATCATCGCCAAGCGCTCGCTGGGCGCGGAGCGGCTGCGCGAGCTGGCGGACGCGGCGCGCACGTCGGTGCGGATGGCCTGGGACGATCCACTGGCGTCGCGGCCGTACGTACGGGAGCACGCGCAGGAGATGGACCCCGCGGTGGCCGATCAGCACATCGGTCTCTACGTCAACGAGTTCACCGCCGACCTGGGCGAGAGCGGCTACGCGGCGGTGCGCGGACTGCTCACGCGCGCCGCGGCCGAGGGGCTCGTACCGCCCCTCGGCCCCGACGCGCTGGAGTTCGTCTGATCCCCGGCTGTCCGATCCCCGGCTGTCCGATCTCCGGCTGTCTGGTCCCGGCTGTCCGGTCCCCGGCTAGACGTCCAGCTGGTCGGCCACCGCGCGCAGCAGGCCCGCGATCTTCGCGCCCGCCGCCCTGTCGGGGTAGCGGCCGCGCTCCAGCGCCGGCGTGATGTTCTCCAGGAGCGTCGTCAGGTCCTGCACGATCGATGCCAGTTCGTCGGGCTTGCGGCGCTGCGCCGCGGCGACCGACGGGGTCGGGTCGAGGATCGTCAACGAAAGCGCCTGGTCACCGCGTTGACCGGCCACGACACCGAATTCGACGCGCTGGCCGGGCTTGAGCGCGTCGACTCCGGCAGGGAGCACCGACGAGTGGACGAAGACGTCGCCGCCGTCGTCGCGGGAGAGGAAGCCGAAGCCCTTCTCATTGTTGAACCACTTGACCTTGCCGGTAGGCACGTCTGTCCTCGTCCTCGTACTCGTCGTTGAAAACGGCTCTGGATAGCACTACAGCGGGTCGTAGGACCCGCCACCACCAAGGCTAATGGTCCAGGGGCTGGTGACAAGACGTCGCCGGGTGGTTCCTCAGGGCAGGGAACTACCCTGGTCAGGTGATGACTGAAACCCCCTCGTCCGAGGCCGGCCCCGGCGACCGGCTGGTACGTACCGGAGCCGTCGTCTTCTTCGTCGGCGCACTGGCCACACTGGTCACCGTGGCCCCGCTCTTCCTGGGTACGGAGCCCTTCCCCCCGGTGGCGTACGCCGTGTGCATGCTGATGGGCGCCGGCTTCGTGATCGCCGCCGCCGGAGTGCTCAGGTCGATCGCCGCGCAGCGCCGTCAGGCACGCGCCGCTTCGCAGTAGCCGCTCAGCCAGGCGGGGAAGGCCGCGAGGTCGTCCAGGACCACGTCCGCACCGGCTTCGCGCAGCTCAGCGGCGTCGCAGGGCCCCGTCGGCACGGCGACGGACAGGGCGCCGGCCGCCCGCGCGCCGCGTACGTCGCCGACGTGGTCGCCGACGTACACCGAGGCGCCGTACTCGCGCAGCGCCTCCGCCTTGGCCTCCGCCCACAGCCAGCCGACGACCGCGTCCGGCTCGATGCCGAGGTGCGCGAGGTGGAGCTTGGCGTTCGGTTCGTGCTTCGCCGTGACGACGACGGCGCGCCCGCCCGCCGCCCGTACCGCGGCCACCGCCTCGCGGGCGCCGGGCAGCGCGGGAGTTGGCGTGATCGCGTACGTCGGGTAGATCTCGCGGTAGCGGTCGCCCATCTCCTGGATGCGGTCCTCGGGGAACCAGAACGCCAGCTCCTGCTCCAGCGGCGGGCCGAGCCGGGTGACCGCCAGGCCGGCGTCGATGTGCGTGCCGGTCTCGGCGGCGAGCACTTCGTACGTGGCCCTGATGCCGGGCCGGGAGTCGATGAGCGTCATGTCGAGGTCGAAGCCGACCGTCAGCGGGGTCGTGGACAGGTGAGTGGGCATAAGGGCCATTGTGCCTACGGGGGCTCCGCGACCCACCCTTACACTTAGCCACCCCTTACCAACCTTCGGACGCGGAGGGGACCAGATGCGAGCCGCCACCGGCCGTCCCGGGCGCGCCCCGGTGGCCCGCCGCGTCGGCTGGACGGCCGCGGCTGTCGTGGCCCTGCTGGTCTCCGCCCTGCTGAGCCTCGCGGTCGGGGCGCGCTCCCTCGCCCCGTCCACCGTCTTCGACGTCCTGCTCAACGGCGGCCCCGGCGACGCCGCCGAGATCGTACGGACCATGAGGCTGCCGCGCACGGTCATCGGCCTGATGGTCGGCGTCGCGCTGGCGCTCGCGGGGACCGTCCTCCAGGGCATCACCCGCAACCCGATCGCCGACCCCGGCATCCTGGGCATCAGCCAGGGCGCGTCCGTGGGCGTGGTCCTCGCGATCGCCTTCGCCGGCATCCACTCGCTGTCCGGATACGTGTGGTTCGCCTTCGCGGGCGCCGCCCTCGCCTCGGTCGCGGTGTACGCCATCGCGGCGAGCGGACGCGGCGGCGCGACCCCGGTGAAGCTCGCGCTCGGCGGCGCCGCGATCAACGCGCTGCTCGCCTCCGTCACGATGGCGGTCCTGACGACACAGGCGGCCGCGCTCGACGAGTTCCGCTTCTGGCAGGTCGGGTCGGTGGCCGGCCGCGACGCGGAGGTGGTGGGCCAGATCTGGCCGTTCCTGCTGCTCGGTGGGGTCCTCGTCCTCTCCGTCGCGCGCGGGCTCGACGCCCTGGCACTGGGCGAGGACGTGGCGAGGGGACTCGGCCGGAACGTCGCGGCCGTACGGATCGTGGGCGGCGTCGGCGCGACGGTCCTGACCGGCGCGGGCGTCGCCGCGGCCGGCCCGATCGCCTTCGTGGGCCTCGCGGTCCCGCACATCGCGCGGGCGATCGTGGGCGGCGACCACCGGTGGGTCCTGCCGATGGCGGCGCTGATCGGCCCGGTCATGCTGCTGGTGTCCGACGTGGTGGGCCGTGTGGTCTTCCCGCCGAGCGAGGTCCCGGCGGGCGTGACGACCGCGCTGATCGGCGTGCCGTTCCTGGTCGCCCTGGTACGGCGGAAGGCGGTGCCGGCGTGACCACGAACAGCGCGGCTGCCGGGATACGGCCCGCCGGACACGCACTCGTGCGCGTCGGACAAGGACGGTTCCTGCTGCACCGGCGGGCCGCCGCCGTCGCCGGCGCGCTCGCGCTCCTGCTCGCCGGGGCGTGTGTCGCGTACCTCTGCGTCGGCGAGAGCAACGTCCCGCCCGCCGAAGTGCTGAAGGTCCTCTTCGGCCGGCCCTCGCCGGACGAACTCGTCGTAGGAACCCTCCGCCTGCCGCGCATGACCGCCGGGGTGCTCGTCGGGGCGGCGTTCGGCGTGGCCGGCGCACTGATCCAGACCGTCGCGCGCAACCCGCTCGCGAGCCCCGACATCATCGGCGTCAGCCAGGGCGCGAGCGCGCTCACCGTCGGGGCGATGACCTTCGGGATCACCTCCTACGCCGTACTCCCCTACCTCTCCGTGGCCGGCGGAATCCTCGCCGCCGCCCTCGTCCACGCCTTCGCCTGGCGCGGCGGACTGCACGCCACCCGCTTCGTGCTGATCGGCATCGGTTTCGCGATCGCCCTGCGCTCCCTCACGCACCTCTTCCTCACCAAGGGCGACCACCTCGTCGCCCAGCAGGCGCAGATCTGGATGACCGGCTCCCTCAACGGCCGCGGCTGGGACGAGGCCGCCCCCCTGGGCTGGGTGCTCCTCGCGCTGCTCCCCGCCGTCCTCTGGGCCGCCCGCGCCCAGCGCGCGGTGTCGATGGACGACGACACCGCGACCGCGCTGGGCGTACGGCTGGGGCGCGTCCGCCCGGGCCTGGTCCTCACCGGAGTCGTACTCGCCTCCGTGGCCACCGGAACATCCGGCCCCGTCGACTTCGTGGCGCTGCTCGCTCCGCAGATCGCCCGCCGCCTGACCCGCACCGCGCAGATCCCGCTCCTCTGCTCGGCCCTGCTGGGCGCGCTGATCGTCGTACTGGCGGATCTGTCGGCCCGCCGGCTCCTCTCGCCCACCGAACTGCCGGTGGGCGTGCTGACAGCGGCCGTCGGCGCCCCGTACCTGATCTGGCTGATCGTCAGGGGCCGCACGGGAGGCAAGGCGTGAGCAGGCTCACCGCGCGCGAGCTGACGCTCGCCTACGAGGACCGTACGGTCGTGCACGGGCTCGACCTGGCCGTGCCCGACGGCCGGGTGACCGTCATCATCGGCCCGAACGCCTGCGGGAAGTCCACCACCCTGCGCGCGCTCGGCCGGCTGCTCAAGCCCAGGACCGGCGCGGTGCTGCTGGACGGCGCCGAACTCGCGAGAATCCCGACCAGGAAGATCGCCCAGTCGATCGGCCTGCTGCCCCAGACCCCCGTCGCCCCCGAGGCCATCACCGTCGCCGACCTCGTCGCGCGCGGCCGCCAGCCGCACCAGCGCTGGTGGCAGCAGTGGTCCGGCGAGGACGAACGCGCGGTGACGGACGCCATGGCGCGCACGGACGTCACCGCACTCGCCGACCGCCCCGTGGACGCGCTCTCCGGCGGACAGCGCCAGCGCGTGTGGATCGCGATGGCCCTGGCGCAGGAGACGGACCTCCTCCTCCTGGACGAGCCCACGACGTACCTCGACATCTCCCACCAGGTGGAGGTGCTCGACCTCGTCCGCCGGCTCGCAGCGCCGACTCCCGGGGGCGACCGGGGCCGGACCGTCGTCGCCGTCCTGCACGACCTCAACCAGGCGGCCCGGTACGCCGATCACCTGATCGCCATGAAGGAAGGCCGCATCGTAGCCGAGGGCCACCCGAGCGACATCGTCACCACGGACCTCGTACGCGAGGTCTTCGGCCTGGCCTCGGTCGTGATCCCGGACCCGGTGACGGGCTCCCCCCTGGTGGTCCCGGGTCCGCCGTGGAGCCCGGCACCCGCCGCGCCGCATGCCGCGGTGGCGGGAGGGGGCGCGTCGGGGCGCTCCCCGCAGGGCGTCGAACGCAACCGCCCCGAAGCGCACGCCGTACCCGGACGTTCGGCGCCCGAGGAGACGCCCCGGCGCGGCACCGACCCCGAAGCCCCCGCCTCCGGGGGCACCGGCGCCGAAGGCACCGCCCCGCCCCGCGACCCCGCCGACACCCCCGGACAACCTGAAAGGCGCCCCTTCACATGACCGGAACCCCTCGCCGCCGCGGCTCCCTCGCCGTCACCGCCGTCGCCGCCGTCCTCGCGCTCTCCGCCTGCGGATCCCCCGACGCGGGCACCGACAAGGCACCGTCCTCCGCCGAAGGCGAAACGCACACCGTCAAGACCGCCATGGGCGACGTGCGGGTCCCGGACGACCCGAAGCGCGTCGTCGTCCTGGACACCGCCGAGCTGGACTCCGTGATCACCCTCGGCGTGAAGCCGGTCGGCGCGACGCACACCACCGCCGGGCCCGGCTTCCTGAGCTACCTGCCCAAGGACGAGGTCGCGGGCATCAAGGACGTCGGCGAGATGACGGCCCCCAACCTGGAGGCCGTCGCCGCCCTCGAACCGGACCTGATCCTCACCAGCAAGATCCGGCACGGCGCCCTGTACGACGAGCTCAAGGCGCTCGCGCCGACCGTGATGACGGAGAACACCGGTTACCCCTGGAAGGAGAACTTCCAGGTCCACGCCGAGGCGCTCGGCAAGAAGGCCGAAGCGGAGCAGGTGGTCGCCGACTACACCGCGCACGCCGCGAAGGTCACCGACGCGATCGGCGGCAAGGGCAGGGCCGCGAAGACCGATGTCAACGTGGTGCGCTTCATCGAGGGCGCGGACATCCGCATCTACGGCAAGCAGAACTACATCGCGACCGTCCTGGCCGACGTCGGCCTCGGCCGCCCGGCCATCACCGACAAGGCGAAGGACGGCTTCTCGTACGACGTCAGCCCCGAGAAGGTCGACCTCGCGGGCGAGGACGCCGACGTCGTCTTCCACTCGACGTACGGCGATCCGAAGAAGGCCAAGCAGACGCAGACCCTGAACAGCGGCCTGTGGAAGAACATGCCCGCCGCCAGGGCGGACAAGGTCTTCGGCGTGGACGACGAGCTGTGGATCCAGGGGATCGGCTACACCGCCGCCCACAAGATCCTCGACGAGATGCAGGCCCACCTCACGAAGGAGTAAGGGCGCGCCTACCGCCTCCGCGCCCGCCACACCAGGTAGAGCGCGGAGGCGACGGCCGCCGTCCGTACGACCCCGGGCCACATGCCCGAGACCGCCTCGCCCAGCGCGTCCCGCGCGAGCGGCTCGCCCCACCGCCCCTCGGTCCTCCCCCACAGCCACACGGCCGCGCCCGCCACGACCAGTCCGGGCAGGCCCAGCACCACCCCTTTCGCCTCGGCGCGGCTGAGGCGGTGCGAGGCGTACGCGAGGAGCCAGCCGCCGCCCAGCGCGAGCCAGTTGCCGAGGGCGGCGCCGGCGACGAGCAGCGCGGCGGCGAGCAGGAGCAGGACATGGGCGGGCCGGCGCACCACAGCCGCTGCCACCGCCGCCTCGTCCTGCCCGGCCGTACGACGCCGAGGCCGGAGCCGGAGCCGCAACCGGCGGCGGCCCGGAGGAACTTCCGCCTCGACGCCCGCTCCGCCACCGCCCTCGCCCTCGCCCTCGCCCTCGCCCTCGGTCGGCGGAGGCTTGAGTATTTCGGGAATCTCCACGCCGCCGACGAATCCCGGCACGGTGGCACCCATGCCGAGCGGCCCCGGTTCGACGCGCCACCAGTCGGGTTCGCTGCCCTGCGGGCCGAGTTCGTCCGACCCCGCGAGGTGGGGCGGCGAAGCGACGGGCCCGTCCACCGCGCCCACCGCGTCCGCCCGCTCGTGGTCCCGGCCGCGGGGCCGCGGAACCCACCGGCCGCGTCCGCCGCGCCCGCCGCCCTCCACCGACTTGTCGCGCTGCTCCGGCAGTACGGCCTGCCGCGCCGCGGGCCCCGGCTCCGGCATCGCGCCGCCCGACGCCGCCGCCACCAGATCGGCCGGGGGCCCGATCCGGTCCAGGATGCGCCGTACCGCCGCAGGAGAGTCCGGCGTACCGAACCCGGAGCGCCGGCGGTCGATTTCGTCGCGCAACGTGGCCACCAGCCGCATCCGCGTCGCCGCGGGCAGCTTGTGCTGCTGCGCCAGGTCGCCGACCCGGCTCAGATAGTCGTAGACGAGCTGATCGCTCTCGATCCCCACGCGCCGTTCCGTCCCCTCGCCCTCCAACCTCCAACTGCCTGCACCGACCGTAGCGCCACACCGGCTACCGTGGGGCGGATGGGGACCGGCGAGCGCAACCAGGAGGCGCACGTGTCCGAAGGATCAGGCGCAACGCCACCGCGCACGCTCGCGGAAGCCCTGCGCACCCGCGACGACGCGTCGCTGGCCGTGCTGTTGCGCGCCCGGCCCGACCTGCTCTCGCCGGTGCCCAGCGATGTGTCGCAGCTCGCCACCCGGGCGGGCACCCGCGCCTCCGTCGTACGGGCGCTGGAGCGGCTCGACCGGTTCACCCTCCAGGCCGCGGAGGCCCTGGCGGTGGCCCCCGACCCGGCTCCGTACGAGGCGCTGCGCGCGCTGATGACCGGCGACGAGGGCGACCCCGAGGTCGAGGCGGCGCTGCCCGGGGCCGTCGCCACGCTGCGCGACCAGGCGCTGCTCTGGGGCGCCGACGACCGGCTGCGCCTGGTGCGTACGGCGCGCGAGCTGCTCGCCCCCTCCCCCGCGCACCCGTCCCCCACCGGCCTGGGCCCGACCGTCGCCGAGGCGACCGCCGGGATGTCGCCGGGCCGCTGGCAGGAGACCCTCGCGGCGGCCGGACTGCCGCCCACCCACGACCCGGTGTCGGCGGTGGCGGCCCTGGCGGCGCTCTTCAACGACCGCACCCGCATGTCCGCGCTGCTCGACACGGCCCCGCCCGAGGCGCTGATGGTGCTGGAGCGGCTGGTGTGGGGGCCGCCGTACGGCGAGGTGACCTCCGACCCCGCGCCGCCCGTGCGGTGGCTGCGCGACCGGGGGCTGCTGCTGCCGACGAGCCTGCGTACGGTCGTGCTGCCGCGCGAGGCCGCGCTGCATCTGCGCGCCGGGCGCGCGCACCGGGTGCCGGAGCCGGTGCCGCCCGCCGTCGTGCCCCTGGCCGAACACAGCTCGCGGGTCGTGGACGGTACGGCCGCCGGCCAGGCGTACACGGCACTGTCCACCGTCGAGGAACTGCTCAAGGGCTGGAACGGGGGCGGCCCGGCCGTCCTGCGCTCCGGCGGCCTGAGCGTGCGCGACCTGAAGCGGACGGCCGCCGCGCTCGACGTGCCCGAGCCCACGGCCGCCTTCTGGATCGAACTCGCCTACGCGGCCGGGCTGCTGGCGTCCGACGGCGAGGCCGCCGAGCGGTACGCCGCCACGCCCGCGTACGACGACTGGCTCGGCCTCCCGCCGCAGGACCGGTGGACCCGCCTCGCCACCGCCTGGCTGCACGCCACCCGCACGGCCGGCCTGGTCGGCAGCCAGGACACGAAGGGCCGCGTGCTGGCGGCGCTCGGCCCCGACCTGGACCGCTCGGCGGCCCCCGAGGTGCGCCGCCGCGTCCTCGGTCTCCTCGCCGCGCTCCCCGAGGGCGCCGTGCCGGCCCCCGAGCAGGTACTGGCCCGGCTGCGCTGGGAACGGCCGCTGCGGGGGGCGGGTGCCGGCGCCGGGGGTGCGGGGCCCTCCACGGGCACCCCGGGCGACCTGCGGTCCCGTATCGCGCTGTGGACCCTCACCGAGGCGGAGCTCCTGGGCGTCACCGGACGCGGCGCGCTCTCCTCCCACGGCCGCGCACTGCTGGCCACCGCCTCTGCCACTTCCACCCCCTCCACCGGCGCCGAGGACGCCGCGGCCGCCGCGCGCGCCGCCGAGCTGCTCGCGCCGCTCATCCCGGAGCCCCTGGACCACGTACTCCTCCAGGCGGATCTCACCGCGGTCGCCCCGGGGCCGCTGCGACGGCCGCTCGCGGACACCCTCGACGTACTCGCCGACGTGGAGTCGAAGGGCGGGGCGACCGTGTACCGCTTCACGCCCGCGTCCGTACGCCGCGCGCTGGACGCCGGGCGGGCCGCGTCCGATCTGCACGCCTTCCTGGCCGAGCACAGCCGTACGCCCGTGCCGCAGCCGCTCAGCTACCTCATCGACGACGTGGCCAGGAAGCACGGGCACCTGCGGGTCGGCGCCGCCTGCGCCTACGTGCGCTGCGACGACGACGCGATGCTCGGCGAGATCCTCGCCGACAAGCGGTCGCAGCCGCTGGGCCTGCGGCGCCTCGCGCCCACGGTGCTGGCGGCGCAGGCCGACCCGGCGGCGCTGCTCGAAGGGTTGCGCACGATGGGCTTCGCGCCGGCCGCCGAGTCGGTGGCCGGAGACGTACTGATCACCCGGACCCACTCCTACCGCACCCCGCCGCGCACCGCCCCCGCGCCCGTCCCCGAGGGACCGCCGACCCCGGACGACACGCTGCTGGGCGCCGCGCTGCGGGCGATCCGGGCCGGGGACATGGCGTCCACGGCGGTACGCAAGGAGACCCCGGCGACGGCCGCGTCGGGAACCGGGACGACGGCCCCCGGCGGGCTGCCGCGCACCACGTCCGCGGAGACGCTCGCCACGGTCCAGGCCGCCGCCCTCACCGGCTCCGCGGTGTGGATCGGATACGTCAACGCGGACGGCGCGGCGAGTCAGCGCGTGATCGCGCCGGTGCGGGTGGAGGGCGGTTTCGTGACGGCGTACGACCACACGGCGGACGAGGTCCGCACGTACCCCCTGCACCGGATCACGGGCGTGGCGGAACTGGCGGACAGCCCGTAGGCGGGTACCGGTCCTCGCACGGTCACTTGCCGGAAGGCACCGTGTCCCCCGCGTCCTCCGCCCCGCGCGGCGCGCGCCGCGTGTGCACCGCGCGGCCGATCCGGCGGCCGAGGAGGAAGTAGCCGATCAGCGCGCCCGTCGTGTTGAGGATCACGTCGTCCACGTCGAACGCCCGGCCCGTGACCATCGCGCCCTGCGCCAGCTCCACCAGCACCATCACCACCACCGTGAGAACCACCACGCGCAGCAGCCGCAGCGAGCGCGGCACGAGCACCGGCAGCAGCAGCCCGAAGGGCATGCCCAGCAGCAGGTTGCCGCCTATCTGCTTGCACGCGGCGAGGAAGGTGTAGTCCTCGGCGTACTGCCGCAGCGAGGCGCCGGGCGTCAGGTTGGTGGTGACCAGGTCCTCCGAGGCGTGCGAGGGAACGAGCGTCAGCCGTGCCAGTACGGCCGAGAACAGGACGAGTCCAACAAAGGCCGCAACCACCGCGAGGGCCCGCAGGACCGTCCGCCACCAGGGGACACGAAGTTCCGCTTCAGCTGTCATGGACGTCCGTCTACCCGCGGTCCCGTCCCGTATCGCACGCGGTACGGCACACTGGACGTTTGGCCGTACGGGCCGACCTGCCGCAGAAAGGGCCGAAACCCGCGTGAACGGACCCCTCATCGTCCAGAGCGACAAAACCCTGCTCCTGGAAGTCGACCACGAGCGCGCCGACGCCTGCCGCCGGGCCATCGCGCCCTTCGCCGAGCTGGAGCGCGCCCCCGAGCACATCCACACCTACCGGGTGACGCCGCTCGGCCTGTGGAACGCGCGGGCCGCCGGGCACGACGCCGAGCAGGTCGTGGACGCGCTCGTCGAGTTCTCCCGCTACCCGGTCCCGCACGCGCTGCTCGTCGACGTCGCCGAGACGATGGACCGCTACGGCCGCCTGACCCTCTCCAAGCACCCCGTGCACGGCCTCGTCCTGACGACCACCGACCGCCCGGTGCTGGAGGAGATCCTCCGCTCCAAGAAGGTCCAGCCGCTGGTCGGCGCCCGGATCGACGCGGACACGGTCGCCGTGCATCCCTCCGAGCGGGGCCAGATCAAGCAGACGCTGCTCAAGCTGGGCTGGCCGGCCGAGGACCTCGCGGGTTACGTCGACGGTGAGGCCCACGCGATCGACCTCGCGGAGGACGGCTGGGCGCTGCGCCCGTACCAGAAGCAGGCCGTCGAGGGCTTCTGGCACGGCGGCTCGGGCGTCGTGGTCCTGCCCTGCGGCGCGGGCAAGACGCTGGTCGGCGCGGGTGCGATGGCGCAGGCCAGGGCGACGACCCTGATCCTGGTCACGAACACCGTCTCGGCCCGCCAGTGGAAGCACGAGCTGGTGAAGCGGACGTCGCTGACCGAGGAGGAGATCGGCGAGTACAGCGGTACGCGCAAGGAGATCCGCCCGGTCACCATCGCGACGTACCAGGTCCTGACGACGAAGCGGAAGGGCATCTACCCGCACCTGGAGCTCTTCGACTCCCGCGACTGGGGCCTGATCGTGTACGACGAGGTGCACCTGCTGCCCGCGCCCGTCTTCAAGTTCACGGCCGACCTCCAGGCGCGGCGGCGCCTGGGCCTGACGGCGACGCTCGTGCGGGAGGACGGCCGCGAGTCGGACGTCTTCTCCCTCATCGGCCCCAAGCGTTTCGACGCTCCGTGGAAGGAGATCGAGGCACAGGGCTACATCGCGCCCGCCGACTGCGTCGAGGTACGGGTCAACCTCACCGACAGCGAGCGGCTCGCGTACGCGACGGCGGAGCCGGAGGAGAAGTACCGTTTCTGCGCGACGACCGCGACCAAGCGGAAGGTGACGGAGGCGCTGGTACGGAAGTTCGCCGGCCAGCAGATCCTCGTCATCGGCCAGTACATCGACCAGCTCGACGAGCTGGGCGAGCACCTGGACGCACCGGTCATCAAGGGCGAGACGCCGAACGCGCAGCGCGAGAAGCTCTTCGACGCGTTCCGGCAGGGCGAGATCAGCGTGCTCGTCGTGTCGAAGGTCGCGAACTTCTCGATCGACCTGCCGGAGGCGACGGTCGCCATCCAGGTGTCGGGCACGTTCGGGTCCCGTCAGGAGGAGGCGCAGCGCCTGGGCCGGGTCCTGCGGCCGAAGGCTGACGGCCACCAGGCCCACTTCTACTCGGTGGTCGCGCGCGACACGATCGACCAGGACTTCGCGGCGCACCGCCAGCGGTTCCTGGCGGAACAGGGCTACGCGTACCGGATCGTGGACGCGGACGAACTGATGGCGGAGGACGGCACCACGTCGTAACGCGGCCTCGGGGCCCCGGGCCAGGGTCCCCGGCCCGGGGCCCGGCCGCGAACCCGGTGCGGCTACCGCTGCCGCCCGGCCTCCTCCTCGTGGGGGAACCGGGCGAGCGGGGCCTCGCGCTGGAAGAACGTCTTGGCGCGGATCGCCGCCCGCTCGTCGTCGCGGACCTGACCGGGCCGGGAACCGTTGCCGAACAGCACCCCGCCGAACCGCATCCGCAGGTACGCCGCCGAGTGGTTGAGGGTGGTCGTCAGCCCGTCGGCGACGACCTCGTCGTCGTCCGCCATGACCGTCACCCCCCACAGGGTCCGGCCGGCCATCCGCTCCTTGAAGTCCGAGCCGGGGTCCCCCAGCCAGCCCGACCAGTAGTCGAGGTAGCGCTTGGCCTGCGCGGAGAGGGTGTACCAGTACAGGGGCGAGGCGATGACGATGTCGGTGGCCGCCAGCGTGGCCTGCCGCAGCGTCTCCTCGTTCTCCCCGGCGGCCCAGGTGTCGGTCTCGTGCCGGCCGTCCTGGAAGTCGGGCAACGGCAGCCGGGCCAGGTCCACCCAGCGCTGCGGAACACCGGCGGGCAACTGCTCGGCGGCGGCCCGCGCGAGGATCTCGGTGTTGCCGTCGGGGCGGGAGCTGCCGAGGACGAAGAGGAACGAACGGTCCGTGCCACGGGGTGTGTCGGTGGTCATGTCTGCTCCGGTCTCGGCCCCTGGACGCGCCCGCCGAAGGGGTGTGAAGCCGGCCGCGGCCCGGGGAAATCGGTGAGTTCCCCGCTTCCAACTCCCTTGCTCACGAGGCTATTCCGGCAGGTGCCGGGCCACTTCGCCCGCCGGGCCGCTTCGCCGCCGGCCCTGTTCGCCCGCCGTACTCACCTGGTCCGCCCGGGCGGCTTCGTCCCGCCCGGTGGTCCCGTCCGACGGAGGGCGGGGTTCCGGCCCGTCCGGTGGTGTGCGGGGCCAGGCGGCCGAGCCGCTCGTTCCACTGCGGGTGCGGGCAGGGGCGGGGCGGGGGAGGGAGAGGGCAGGGGTCCGCCGGGTACCCGCCGGTCCCGCCGCCGCGTACGCCAGCAGCGCCAGCCCCAGCAGCGGGTACGGGGACGCGAACGGCTGCTGCCACCACGAGATCCGGAGGTCCAGTGCCCCGTCGTGCGGCACGAGCCACAGCGTGCGCGCCGTGAAGGCGACGGCCACCGCTCCGGCCACCCTCCACCGCCCTTCCGCGGCGAGCACCGCGAGCACCGGCACGCACCACACCCAGTGGTGCGACCAGCTGATCGGCGAGATCAGCAGCCCCGTCGCGGCGGCGGCCAGCACGCCCCACGGCTCGCGGCCCGCCACGACCGCCGCCCGGCGCGCGGCCCACAGCCCCGCCACCGCGACGCCCGCCGCGACCGCGAGCCATACCGGACCCGGCTCCGGGGTGTGCAGGACGCGGGCCAGCATCCCTTGCAGCGACTGGTTGTCAACGATCCACGCCTTGCCGACCCGGCCGGTCTCGAAGAGCCTGCGGGTCCAGAAGTCGACGCTGGCGTGCGGCAGTACGAGCGCGCCGAGCAGGACCGTACCGGTCAGCGACGCGAAGGCGGTGAGGCCGGCGCGTACCCGCCCCGTCAGCAGCAAGTACACGATGAAGATCGCGGGTGTCAGCTTGACGCCCGCCGCGACACCGAGCGCGAAGCCCTTGCCGATCGCGTCGTCCGTACGGGTCAGGTCCCACAGGACGAGGCAGGCGAGGGCGAGGTTGATCTGGCCGAAGAGGATGGTCTGGAAGACCGGTTCGAGCCACAGGCCGACCGCGGTGGCCGCGAGGACGAGGGCGGGCGCGGCCGGGAGCCGGGCGAACCGGCAGGAGAGGTGGACGAGGAGCGCGAGGAGCGCGGCGTTGCCGGCGGCGAAGGCGATCTTGAGGGCGCCCAGCGGCAGCCAGGTGGTCGGCACGAAGAGGATGGCGGCGAACGGCGGGTAGGTGGCGGGCAGTTGCCACTGGGTGACGGTGAAGCCGTACAGGTCGGTGCCGTTCGCGACCGCCGCGCCTTCCGCCCGGTAGACGAGGGCGTCGACCATGGGGATGCGCTGGAGTACGCACAGCGCGCCCAGCGCGGCCAGCGACACGGCGAGCAGGAGGCCGGCGGCACCGGTGATGCCGGTACTGCCGGCGGGCGTCCGGGCCGGTACGTCCGGTGATCGGGGTGTCACGCTGCGGAGTTCCACGGCCGCGACCCTAGTGGATGGCGGATCGACAGGTGACCTTGCGGAGCGGCGTGGTCAGCGGCGCTTCACGCCCGCTTCCTGCGCGTACTCGCCGAGGACGGCCACGCCGAACGCGGCGCCCACGAAGACCTTGACGGCGCGCAGGACGGCGCCGATCCGGTGACCGGGGTGGGGGGCGGCACCTGTGGCGGTGGCGCCGGCGGGGCGGTTGCGGTGGGCGGAGGGGCCTGGGGTGAAGGTTGCTGAAGCCATGCCTCCAGCATGAAGGCCGGACATTCTGCGCACAACGGTCTACGGGCTGAACTCCGGGCCACCGCCCTCCTCCTGAGGACCGACCCCGACCCCGACCCCACCCCGACCCCCCTCCCGGCCCCACCCCGACAGCCGGCTCCGGGAGCCACCACCGGGGCGAAAACCCATTGGCCCGCGGCGCGGCACCGCGGCTACAATCCCCGGTCTTCCCGCCTCCCTCCGTGGAGCGCCGCCGCCCGGACGGAAACCGGCCGGCCCACGTCGTGATCCCCCGGAGGCAACACCGTGTCCGCGCCCAGTCCCAGCCATGCCCCTACGCCCGAGTCCGAGCCCGAAAGGGGTCCTGAGTCCGAAAGCGGTCCTGAGTCCGGGCCCGGAAGCGGTCCCGAGTCCGGCCCCGAAAGCGACCCTCTGGGCCGCGAGCGTGCCCACCTCGCCGCCTCGCGCGCCGCGCTGCGCGCCATGCGCGAGGACGCCGAGGCCCTCGACATCCGCGACGTCACCGCGAACTGGGTGAACGCCGCCGTCCTCGGCGCCCAGATCGACGAACGCATCAAGTCGCTGGCCGACCTCTCCCACACCCCGCTCTTCTTCGGCCGCCTCGACTACCTCCACAGGGTCGGCGCGGACCAGGCGGAGGGCGCGGAGGGGGAACGCTTCTACATCGGCCGGCGCCACGTCCACGACGCGGACGGCGACCCGATGGTCATCGACTGGCGCGCGCCCGTCTCCCAGCCCTTCTACCGCGCGTCCCGCAAGGACCCGCTCGACGTCGGGCTGCGCCGCCGCTTCGGTTACACGGGCGGTGAGCTCACGGCGTACGAGGACGAGCACCTCTCCGACCCGGCGGAGTCCGAGGAGCGGACCAGCAGGCTGCTCCAGGCGGAGATCGAGCGCCCGCGCGTCGGCCCGATGCGGGACATCGTGGCGACGATCCAGCCCGAACAGGACGAGATCGTACGGTCGGGCCTGTCCGGCAGCGTCTGCGTGCAGGGAGGGCCGGGGACCGGAAAGACGGCGGTGGGCCTGCACCGGGTCGCGTACCTCCTCTACGCGCACCGCGAGCGGCTGGCCAGGACCGGCACGCTGGTCATCGGTCCGAACACGTCCTTCCTCCACTACATCGAGCAGGTCCTGCCCGCGCTGGGCGAGCTGGAGGTCAGGCAGGCCACGGTCGACGACCTGGTGGCGCCGCACGCCGAGGTGCGCGGCGCGGACGGGGCGGACGCCGCGGTGATCAAGGGCGACGCGCGGATGGCGGAGGTCCTGCGGCGGGCGCTGCGCTCGCACGTCACCGTCCCCGCCGAGCCGGTGGTCGTGGTGCGCGGCTCGCGCCGCTGGCGGGTCCCGGCGTACGAGCTGGAGGAGATCGTGGCCGAGCTGCTGGCCCGGGACATCCGTTACGGCGCCGCCCACGACGCGCTGCCGCAGCGCATCGCCCACGCGGTCCTCGTACGGATGGAGGAGGCGGGCGAGGCTCCCGACGACCGGGTGCAGGACACGGTGGCCCGCGCCCCGGCGGTGAAGGCGGCCGTCAAGGCGGTCTGGCCGGCGGTCGACCCGGCGAAGCTGGTCCTGCGGCTGCTGTCGGACGCGGGGTTCCTGGCGGAGCACGCCGAGGGGCTGCTGAGCGCCGAC
Source organism: Streptomyces sp. NPDC003016 (assembly GCF_053591455.1). Classification (NCBI taxonomy): domain Bacteria; kingdom Bacillati; phylum Actinomycetota; class Actinomycetes; order Kitasatosporales; family Streptomycetaceae; genus Streptomyces; species Streptomyces sp. NPDC003016. The sequence continues at coordinate 11,755 of NZ_JBSFTV010000023.1, read as the reverse complement.
GAGCAGAAGGCGATCCTGTGGCCGAAGCCGCCGAGGAGCGTGAAGTCGGCGAAGTGGTCGGCGGCGGACGCGGTGCTCATCGACGAGGCGGGCGACCTGGTCTCGCGTACGCACTCGCTCGGCCATGTCGTACTCGACGAGGCGCAGGACCTGTCACCGATGCAGTACCGCGCGGTGGGCCGCCGCTGCACGACGGGTTCGGCGACGGTACTGGGCGACCTGGCCCAGGGCACGACGCCGTGGGCCACGGCGAGCTGGGCCGAGGCGCTGCGGCACCTGGGCAAGCCGGACGCGGCGGTCGAGGAACTGACGGCGGGCTTCCGGGTGCCGCGCGACGTCATCGCGTACGCGTCGCGGCTGCTGCCGTCGATCTCGCCGGGGCTGGCGCCGGTCTCGTCCGTGCGGGAGAGTCCGGGCTCGCTGTCGGTGCGGCGGGTGGAGTCCGGGGCAGTGGTGTCCGAGGCGGTGGTGTCGGCCTGTGCCGAGGCGCTGCGCCACGAGGGCTCGACGGGACTGATCGCGGCGGACGCGCGCGTCCCGGAGCTGGCGGCGGCCCTCGCCGCTGCGGGCCACGCGTACCTCTCCCCCGGCGAGGAGACGACGGCGCAGGCGCGGCTGACGCTGGTGCCGGCGTCGCTGGCGAAGGGTCTGGAGTACGACTACGTGGTGCTGGACGAACCTGCGGCGGTGGTGGAGGGCGAGCCGGACGAGCGGACGGGGCTGCGGCGGCTGTACGTGGCGCTGACCCGAGCGGTGTCGGGCCTCACCATCGTCCACCGGGCCCCTCTCCCACCGGCCCTCGGGTAACCGGGGCTCCACCCCGGGCCCGGACGCCCTTCGGGCGTGCCCTCGATCGCCGGACGGGCTTGAGCCGGCCGCACTGAATGTGCCGCGCGGCAACTCCCAGCCCGTCCGGCGATTGAGGACCGGGGTCTGGGGCGGAGCCCAGTTCGGGAAGGGGCGGGGAGGGGAACAGCTCCGCGCAGCGGCACCACAACCCCGCGCCCCGCACCCGCCCCCCTACGCGTCCAGCGTCGCCCGCCAGGTCCGTACCGCCTCCGCCGACACCGGCCCCGCCCAGCCCCCCGGCCGCGCCGCCCCACCGATGTGGAAGGCGTCGATGCCCGCCGCCCGAAGCTCCGGCAGGTGGTCGAGGCGCAGGCCGCCCCCGACCAGGATCTGCGGCTCGTACCCCGGGGCGCCGCGCCTCGCCGCCTCCGCCTCCGCCACGAGCACCGGCAGGCCCGCGTCGACGCCCTCCACCGCGCCGGCGGTCAGGTACGCGTCCAGGCCGGGCAGCTCCGCGAGCCGCTTGCGCAGCGCGTCGCGGTCCGCCGCGCGGTCGATCGCCCGGTGGAACGTCCACCGGCATCCCTCGATCTCCGCCACGATCCGCTCGACCGCGACCAGGTCGGGATTCCCGTCCGCGTCGAGGAAGCCCAGTACGAACTCCTCGGCCCCCTCCGCGCGCATCCCCCGCGCCGCCCGCACCAGCGCGGCGACGTCCCCCGCGGCGAATCCGTCCGTCAGCCGCAGCATCACGCGCAGCGGGATGTCCACCGCCGCGCGGATACGTCCGAAGGTCTCGCGGGACGGGGTCAGGCCGTCCGCCGCCATGTCGGTGACCAGCTCCAGCCGGTCCGCCCCTCCGGACTGGGCGGCGATCGCGTCCTGCGTGTCGAGGGCGATCACCTCCAGGACTGCACGGTTGCTCATGGGACCCCATTCCTCGGGAAACAACGACTACAGGTCTAGTCCAATGTCCACCCTAGAGCCCGCGCCCCGCCGGCGCATCAACGCACGCCGGTGAAGACGGCGGGGAGACCGCAGGGACACTGCGGGAACACCGCGGGGAACGGGCCGGGCCCCCTCCTGAACCGGCGCACCCGACGGCAGAATGAGGGGCATGAACGCCACGGCCGCCACCCCCGCCGACGACCGGCACCCCGCGTACGACGACCTGATCCGCCGGTGGCTGGACACCGTCTCCGCCGGAGCCCGAGCCGGAGCCGGAACCCGAGACGGAGCCGGAACCGGAGCCGGAGGCCACGACGGCCGGGCCGCCGACCCCCGCCCGTACGCCGAGAACCTCCTCGCCCGCTGGGCCGAACCGCAGCGGCGCTACCACTCCACCGACCACCTGGTCGCGGTCCTGAACCACCTCGACGTACTCGCCCCCCACGCCGACGACCCGGCCGCCGTCCGCCTCGCCGCCTGGTTCCACGACGCGGTCTACCGCCCCGACCGCTCCGAGAACGAGGAGCGCAGCGCCGTACTCGCCGAGCGCGCCCTGTCCGAGCTGGGGCTCGACGACACCCGTACGGCCGAAGTCGCCCGCCTGGTCCGGCTCACCGCCGGCCACGACCCCGTCCCGGGCGACACCAACGGCGAGGCCCTGTGCGACGCGGACCTGGCGATCCTGGCCGCGCCCCCGGCGTCGTACGCCGCCTACGCCGCGGCGGTGCGCGAGGAGTACGGCTTCGTCCCCGACGACACGTTCCGCGAGGGCCGCGCGGCGGTACTGCGACAGCTCCTGGAGCTGCCCACGCTGTTCCGTACGCCGCACGGGCGGGCCGAGTGGGAGGCGCGGGCGCGGCAGAACCTGACGACGGAGCTGGACCTGCTCACCGTCTGACCCGGAGCACCCGGCCCGGAGCACCCGGCCCGGAACTACGCCAGAACCACCGGTGGGAATGCGAGCGCCGCCCGTGGTGTTTTCAACTGCCATGCCTGACTCAGCCGATCGCCGCACCCGCATGCCCCTGGCCGTGTACATACTCGGAATGGCGGTCTTCGCCCTCGGAACGAGCGAGTTCATGCTCTCCGGGCTGCTGCCGCCGATCGCCGACGACATGGGCGTGTCCATCCCCCAGGCCGGGCTGCTGATCTCGGCCTTCGCCATCGGCATGGTGATCGGCGCCCCCCTGCTGGCCGTGGCGACGCTGCGCCTCCCCCGCCGTACGACCCTGATCACCCTGATCACGGTCTTCGGCCTCGGGCAGGTCGCCGGCGCGCTGGCCCCGACGTACGAGCTGCTCTTCGCCTCGCGCGTCGTGAGCGCCTTCGCCTGCGCCGGGTTCTGGGCGGTGGGGGCGGCGGTCGCCATCGCGATGGTGCCGGTGAACTACCGGGCGCGGGCGATGGCCGTCATGATCGGCGGCCTGAGCATCGCGAACGTGCTCGGCGTGCCCGCCGGTGCGTTCCTCGGCGAGCACTTCGGCTGGCGGTCGGCGTTCTGGGCGGTGGGCGCCGCCTCGGCCGTCGCGTTGGCGGGTGTCGTGACGCTGATCCCGCGCATCCCGCTGCCCGCCCAGAAGCCGCAGCTCAAGCGGGAGCTGGCGATCTACCGCGACGGCCAGGTCTGGCTCGCGATCACCATCACGGCGCTCGCGGCGGGCGGCGTCTTCTGCGCCTTCAGCTACCTCGCGCCGCTGCTGACGGACGTGGCGGGGCTCGACGCGGGCTGGGTGCCGACGGTCCTGGCGCTGTTCGGGATCGGCGCGCTGGTGGGTACGACCATCGGCGGCCGGGTCGCGGACGCGCACCTCTTCGGCGTACTGATCAGTGGTATCGCGGCCTCGACGGCCTTCCTGGCCGTGCTGGCCCTCTTCGCCTCGACCGCGGTGGTGGCCGTGGCGCTGTCGTTCCTGCTCGGCCTCTCGGCGTTCTACACGGCGCCCGCCCTCAACGCCCGGATGTTCAACGTGGCCGGCGCGGCCCCCACCCTGGCGGGCGCGACCACGACGGCCGCGTTCAACCTGGGCAACACGGGCGGCCCCTGGCTCGGCGGCACGGTGATCGACGCGGGCTTCGGCTTCTCCTCGACCGCATGGGCGGGCGCGGCGATGACGGTACTGGCCCTGGTGGCGGTGGTGTTCTCGCTGCGGCTCCAGCGCGGAGGCGGCTCACGCCTGATCGCGGGTTCGGCCCCGGCCCCGGCGGCGGCCCCGGACCCCGACACGTCGGAGCGCACGGGCGCGTAGGGGGCTTCGCGCAGGGGGGCTTCGCGGAGAGGGCTTCGCGAGATCCGGCCCGCACGCGCCCCGGCCGGCTAACCCGGCGCCGGCCGCCCCTTCGGCCGCCGCAGCCCCGCCGCGGTGAGCCGACGTACCAGCTCCTTCGAGCCGACCTCCACCGCCCCCGCCGCCACCGCGTCCGCGTACCGCACGTCCGGCACGTCGTAGTGATCGCGGTCGAACGCCCGCGCCGGGCACCCGACGACGGCCGCGAACGCGTGCAGTTCCTCGTACGAGACGTCGCTCACCAGGTGCGACCACATGCGGCCGTGCCCCGGCCAGGTCGGCGGGTCGATGTACACCGTCATGTCAGGCTGCCGACCGGCGCCACGATCACGGACGCCTTCGCGCACACCCAGTGCGGGTCGGCCCCCAGCTCCGGCTCGACCTCCAGGGCGTGCGGTTCCCCGTCCGTACAGACCGGGCAGAGCGGCCAGCGGCCGTACCGCACCAGAAGCGCGTCCTGCACGTCCTGAGCTATCAGGCCCGTGACGTACGCCGTGCCCTCGGGCCACTGCTCCACCCACCACCGGCGTTGCGCGACCGCGTCCTCGACCATCGACACGACGTCCGCCTGGGCCACGTCACGGGCCGTGAGGTCGGCCATGACCAGGGCGCGGGCGATGTGCAGGGCCTGTTCGAGCGGAGACGCGACGGGTTCCATGAGGCCATTGTCCCGCGCCCCGCACAGGGCGGACGCGGGGTTGACGGCCCACCAGCCCGAAAATATCTTTCAAGAGTGACCAATGAAGTGAAGGAAATTTTCACCGGCGCCGTCCCTGCCGCCGGCGCCGGAAAGGGCGGCAGCGGCTCCGCCCCGCCCGCCCCCGCCGCCCTGGCCGCCAAGGTACGGACCCTCGCCCCGTCCATGACCCGCTCCATGCAGCGCGTCGCCGAGGCCGTCGCGGCCGACCCGGCCGGCTGCTCCGCCCTCACGGTCACCGGTCTCGCCGAGCTCACCGGCACCAGCGAGGCCACCGTCGTCCGTACCGCACGCCTCCTCGGCTACCCCGGCTACCGCGACCTGCGCCTCGCGCTGGCGGGGCTCGCGGCGCAGCAGCAGTCGGGCCGGGCGCCCGCCGTGACCGCCGACATCGCCGTCGACGACCCGATCGCGGACGTCGTCACCAAGCTGGCGTACGACGAACAGCAGACCCTCGCCGACACCGCCGCCGGTCTGGACACCGTCCAGCTCGGCGCCGCCGTCACCGCTCTCGCCGGGGCCCGCCGCATCGACATCTACGGCGTCGGCGCCTCCTCCCTCGTCGGCATGGACCTGGCCCAGAAGCTGCTGCGCATCGGCCTCATCGCGCACGCGCACACCGACCCGCACCTCGCCGTCACCAACGCCGTGCAGCTGCGCTCCGGCGACGTGGCCGTGGCCATCACGCACTCGGGGTCGACCGGTGACGTCATAGAACCCCTCCGCGTCGCCTTCGACCGGGGAGCGACGACGGTCGCGATCACCGGCCGCCCGGACGGGCCCGTGTCGCAGTACGCCGACCACGTCCTCACCACCTCGACCGCCCGCGAGAGCGAACTGCGCCCGGCCGCCATGTCCAGCCGTACGAGTCAACTCCTCGTCGTGGACTGCCTGTTCATAGGCGTGGCCCAGCGTACGTACGACACGGCCGCCCCCGCCCTCGCCGCCTCCTACGAAGCCCTCGCGCACCGCCACACCCCGCGCGGCAACCACCGTTAGCAGCCCGTACGACGGGAAGACCAGAAAGAGCCGCACTCTTCATGACCTCCACCAGCACGAACGCGAACTCCAGCACGGACACGGACTCCACCACGGACACGGACTCCCGCACCTACGGCGAACTGCGCGCCCAGCTCGCCACCCTCACCACCGAGGCGTTCCGCCCCGAGCTCGCCGACATCGACCGGCTCCCGACGGCCGAGATCGCCCGCATCATGAACGGCGAGGACCGCACCGTCCCCGAGGCCGTCGCCGCCCAGCTCCCCCGGATCGCCGCCGCCATCGACGCCACCGCCGAGCGCATGGCCCGCGGCGGCCGCCTGGTCTACGCGGGCGCCGGCACGGCCGGACGACTCGGCGTGCTGGACGCGAGCGAGTGCCCGCCCACCTTCAACACCGACCCGTCCGAGGTCGTCGGCCTGATCGCGGGCGGCCCGGCCGCGATGGTCAGGGCCGTCGAGGGCGCGGAGGACTCCGGGGAACTGGCGGCGGCGGACCTGGACGCCCTCGCCCTCACCCCGGACGACACCGTCGTCGGCATCTCGGCCTCCGGCCGCACCCCCTACGCCATCGGCGCCGTCGAGCACGCCCGCGCCGTGGGCGCCCTCACCATCGGCCTGTCCTGCAACGCGGACAGCCCGCTCGCGGCCGCCGCCGAGCACGGCCTGGAGGTCGTCGTGGGCCCCGAGCTCCTCACCGGCTCCACCCGCCTCAAGGCGGGTACGGCCCAGAAGCTCGTCCTCAACATGATCTCGACCATCACGATGATCCGGCTCGGCAAGACGTACGGAAACCTCATGGTCGACGTCCGCGCCTCCAACGAGAAGCTGCGCGCCCGCTCCCGCCGCATCGTCGCCCTGGCGACGGGCGCGCAGGACGCGGAGATCGAGGCCGCGCTCGCCGCCACCGGCGGCGAGGTCAAGAACGCCGTCCTCGTACTCCTCGCAGGAGTCGACGGCCCCACGGCCACCGCCCTGCTCAAGGAAGCGCGGGGCCACCTCCGCGCCGCGCTCCAGGCGGCCCGTACCACCTGAACCACCTGAACCACCCGCACCTCCTCCCCCCTCCCGCACAGCAAGGCACCCGCACCATGACCGAACCCAAGAACCGCGCCACCGCCGCCGCGATCCTTCCGCTCGTCGGAGGCGCGGGGAACGTCACCTCCGTCGCCCACTGCATGACCCGGCTCCGCCTGGGCCTGCGCGACCGCGCCCTCGTCCGGGACGAGGAGTTGAAGGCCCTGCCCGCCGTCATGGGCGTGGTCGAGGACGACACGTACCAGATCGTGCTCGGACCGGGCACGGTCGCCCGGGTCACCCCGGAGTTCGAGGCCCTGGTGGCGGAGGAACGGGCAGCCGCCCCCACTCCGGCCCCCACCTCCACCCCCGCGGCCGACGGACCGGCCGCACAGGGCGCCGCGCTCAAGGCCCGGCAGAAGGCGAGGAACGCCACCCCCTTCAAGCTGTTCCTGCGCAGGATCGCGAACATCTTCGTCCCGCTGATCCCGGCCCTGATCGGCTGCGGCATCATCGCCGGCCTCAACGGCCTGCTGATCAACCTGGGCCGGCTCCCCGCGATCACCCCCGCCCTCGCCGCCATCGCGACCGGCTTCATGGCCCTGATCGCGGTCTTCGTCGGCCTGAACACGGCGAAGGAGTTCGGCGGTACGCCGATCCTGGGCGGCGCGGTCGCCGCCATCATCGTCTTCCCGGGCGTCGCCGACGTCGACGCGTTCGGGCAATCCCTCTCCCCGGGCCAGGGAGGCGTCCTCGGCGCGCTCGGCGCGGCGGTCCTCGGGGTGTACGTCGAGAAATGGTGCCGCCGCTGGGTCCCGGAGTCCCTGGACGTCCTGGTCACCCCCACCCTGACCGTCCTGGTCTCCGGCCTCGTCACCGTCTTCGGCCTGATGTTCGTGGCCGGTGAGATCTCCACGGCCATCGGCGACTTCGCCGGCTGGCTGCTGGCCACCGGCGGCGTGGCCGCCGGCTTCGTCCTCGGCGGCCTGTTCCTCCCCCTCGTGATGCTGGGCCTGCACCAGGCCCTGATCCCGATCCACGCCACCCTCATCGAGCAGCAGGGCTTCACCGTCCTCCTGCCGATCCTCGCCATGGCGGGCGCGGGCCAGGTCGGCGCCGCCGCCGCGGTCTACCTGCGCCTCCCCCGCAACACCTCGATCCGCCGCACCGTCAAGTCCGCGCTCCCGGCCGGTTTCCTCGGCGTGGGCGAGCCCCTGATCTACGGCGTCTCGCTCCCCCTGGGCCGCCCGTTCGTCACCGCGTGCGTCGGCGGCGCCTTCGGCGGCGGCGTCGTGGGCCTGCTCAACCAGCTCGGCGACTCGGTGGGTTCGACGGCCATCGGCCCGTCCGGCTGGGCCCTGTTCCCCCTCCTCGACGGCGACAAGGGCCTGGCCACGATCGCCGCGGTCTACGCCGCCGGACTGGTCGTCGGTTACGTCGCGGGCTTCCTGGCCACGTACTACTTCGGCTTCACCCGGCAGATGCTGACCGATCTCAACGTCTCCACGGACGACCCTGCGACGCCCCCGGTGACCCCGGGCACCCCGACGAAGGAACCGGTCCCGGCCGGCCTGCCCCACGGCGGGGAACCTCGGTCGCCGTAAGCACACAGCCCGACGTCACCCGAAGGGCGCCGACGCCGTTCCGACACTCACCCTGCTGCGGCGACTGGCCCACGCGTTGAACGCCTCCCTCAGCATCGCCCTGGACGACGACCACGAAGAGGTGGCCTTCGTCGCCCGCCCGGCGGCCTGACCTTCTACGGGGGCGTCGCTCTCGCCAGACCCCGGGCACATCAGCCCGCTTCGCCCCTCGGGACGACTCGGCAAGACCGCGACGGGCGCCGCGCTCACGATTGCTCAACGAGGAAACGCCGCTGTGTGCGACGTGGTGCAGAACGGGTCCGGCAAGGCCGGCGTCTCACCGAACGGCACGGGACCGGAGTGCTTGCAGGTACCGTCCCGGGGCTCCGTGAACAGCGTGACCCTCGGGCCTCGCGTGTCCAACCTGTCGATCAGCACATACATCGGGGCCAAAGCACGCGCGGACGCCCGGCACTTCTTCGTCCGGTCGTCCTTGGCGTTGCGCTTCGACGTGATCTCCACGATCAACAGAGCCTCCGCCGCGTCCACCGGATCGTTGCTGTCCGGATCGCCTGCCTCTGGCGGCGTCCCACGACCGCGTGAGGAGCGCACCGACCCGCACCGCTCACGGCAGCCGCCCTTGCGCGTTGACCTCCCGTACCCGCGCCCTCAGCACCTCCCCGAGCGCGACCGGCCGCACGTCCTCCGGCGGACAGTCCCACTCCCGGCCCCCGCCCGCCGGCCGCAGCTGTACGTACGTCCCCACCTGCCCCATCACCTTCCCCACCCGCCCGTCCCGGACATCCACGGCGTACGACCCCGGTTCCGGCGGCCCGCCGCCCGTCACGGCTTGAGCCCGTGCAGAACGGCGGCGAGCCGCATCGCCGTGTCGAGGTTGCACCGCCCCAGGTCCACCAGCGGATACGGCGCCTCGCTCGCCAGCGACACCACGTCCACCCGCAGCGACGGCAGCGTCACCGACACCACTTCCAGCCCCTCCTGCAACTGGGCCACCACTTCTTCCGCAGCCCGCAGCCGCTCCGACGATCGCACCACCATGACCAGGCACCTCCACACACTGAGTGTTCGCTTTCCTCACACAGAGTGGCCGAAAGCGCACTAGCCTGACCAGTCACAGCGGTCCAACAACACCGCATGTCGCACAGGGAGTTGCCATGCCCCGACCCAAGGGCCTCGACCCGTCCTCCTCCCCACGGGCTCTGCTCGGCGCGGAACTGCGCCACGCCCGCGAGAAGGCCGGACTCACTCAGGAGGAGCTGGGCCAGCCGCTTTTCGTGAGCGGCTCGTTCATCGGCCAGCTGGAGGCGGGCACGCGCCGGATGATGCCGGAGTACGCGGTGAAGATAGACGAAGTCCTGGGAACGGGCGGCTTCTTCGAGCGGAACTGCGAGGCGTCGACGAAGTCGAAGTACCCGGACCACTTCGCGGAAGCGGTGGAAGCGGAAGCGATGGCGACAGTGATCAAGCAGTACGCTCCACTGCTGATCCCGGGCCTGCTGCAGACGAAGGCGTACGCGAAGGCGCTGTGCCGCGCATACCGACCCACGGCGCTGGACACGGAAATCGACGAATTGGTCGATGCACGACTTCACCGTGCACGCATACTCGACGATCCAACAACGCCGCTGTTGTGGACCGTCTTGGACGAGGCGACACTGCGACGGCCGGTAGGCGGGTCAGCGACGATGGCAGAGGCGTTGGGCCACGTGTGCCAGCAGATCAGGCGCCACAGAATCATCGCGCAGGTGCTCCCGTTCAGTGCGGGTGCCATCGCCGCCATCGGCGGTGGAATCAAGTTGATGCACTTCCCCGACGCGCCCCCGCTCGCCTACATCGACGGCGTCGGCACAGGCCAGTTGCTGGACGACCCGGCAACGGTCGCTCGGCACGAACTGACCTACGATTTGCTCAGGGCCAGCGCATTGTCACCGGAAGCCTCCCTGGCTCTGCTCGAATCAGCGGCGGAGGATTACGCCCATGAAGATCAGCAGCCCTGAGTACGACCTCTCCACCGCGAACTGGCACAAGTCCAGCTACAGCGGCCCCGATGGTGCCGACTGCCTGGAGGTAGCCACCTGGCGCAAGTCCTCGTACAGCGGCGGCGAGGGCGGCAACTGCCTCGAAGTAGCCGACGGCCACCCCGGCATCGTCCCCGTCCGCGACTCCAAGAACCCCGATGCCCCGGCGCTCGTGTTCCGGGCCGCCACCTGGTCCGCGTTCGTCGCGGACCTCAAGCGGCACTAAGCCGTTCCCCACTCACAGGCACCGTCTGAGCCGGCCGGCCGGGTTGACGGTGCCTGTGAGGGATGCCGCCGTGCAACTGGGCTGCCACATGCCTTCAGATGGGGTGGCGGCGGCCCCACAGCCTGTTCACCAGTGGGGCCGTGGCTCCGACGAGTGCCATGACCGAGGCGGCGACCCAGTACCGCCGCCCGTCCCCCAACGTCAGTACCGAGACAATTCCTGCAACGGCTCCGAGACTCAGGCTCAAGGCCGGCCACCACTCTTTGCGGCGCAGTAGACCAGGGACGGAGTACATCGTCACGACGAATCCACCGACCATGGCGAACTCGTACCACCCGCCCCCCTCGGGAAGGCTCCACCCGTCGCGGCGCCCCCCGTTGCTGTGGTAGACGAACCGCAAGTGCACTGCACCAGCTGCCCCCCAGCACAGCGCACTGGCGCCCACCACGCCTATCAGCGCTCTCCACTCCCTGTTCCCCATGGCCAAGAGGGTAGATCCCGTCCCCGGCCACCCGTCTGATCAGGCGGGCCGCCAGCCGGAGCAGCGCAGGGGCTCGTTGCAGGCTCAGCCACTTCGGCCTCGCTCGGAACGGCCGATGAGTTTCGCCGGCCACTTCGGTCTGCCTTCCCGTGACCAAGTGGTCCGGAGAAGGGTGAGGTTGTGAGCTACGCCGACGTCAACGGACTGTCCCTGTACTTCGAGGAGCACGGTTCGGGTCCGGGTGTGCCCCTGGTGCTGCTGCACGGCGGGGTGGGGGCGGGTGAGCTGTTCGCGCCCCGGCTGCCCGGACTGACCGAGGGGCGGCGGGTGATCCTGGCCGACCTCCAGGGGCACGGCCGTACGGCGGACGTCGACCGGCCACTGCGCATGGAGTCGATGGCGGACGACGTCGCCGCCCTGCTCAAGCACCTCGGCCTGGACCGGGCGGACGTGCTGGGCTACTCGCTGGGGGCCGGGGTCGCCCTGCGCACCGCGATCCAGCACCCGGATCTGGTGCGCCGCCTGGTGGTGGTCTCCATACCGGCCCGGCGCGGCGGCTGGTTCCCGGAGGTCACGGCGCAGATGGACCGGATGAGTCCGGCGGTCGCGGAGGTGATGAAGCAGTCACCGATGTACGAGCTGTACGCGCGGCTGGCGCCCCGGCCGGCGGACTGGCCGGTCCTGATCGGCAA
>NZ_JBSFTV010000022.1:0-135238 GCF_053591455.1 Streptomyces sp. NPDC003016 | reverse complement strand
TTGGTCTGCTTGTCGAAGATGCGGGGAGTGGACGCGACACGGAACTTCGCGACCGCCGCACCGGACGGGGTGAAGCGCAGCTCGGGGTCGTCGACCAGGTTGCCGACGACCGTGATGACGGTCTCGCCTGCCATGGGGGCCTTTCAAGGGAGAAGGGTGGCTGGCCCGCTTGTGCGGGCCGGCTGGGGGTGGTCAGGAGAAGAGGGACTTCCAGGTCAGTGGACCGGGCAGGCCGTCCGCGTCGCCCTTCAGTTCCTTGCGGGAGAGCTGGAAGTCTCGGACGTTCTTGCGGTCCGCGTCGCTCCACTTTGGTCCAGGGCCCATGGAGTAGTGCCTGCCGTAGCCCTTGCGGACGAGCTGCTGGCCGAGGAGCTTGATGTGCCCGTTGCTCTTGCCCGGCCCGAACTTGTCACGCCCGGGGAACGGGGGCAGGGGCTTCGGCTTCTGCATGCCGGGATTGCCGCTACTGCCGTCGGTGGAGCCGCCCTTGGCCTTCGCTTTCGCCAGGGTCAGGAGCTTGGTGAAGGGCAGGTCACCGGGGTCGCCGTGGTGGTTCTCCGGGACGTGTTGGTGCCCGCACCAGCCCTCGAAGGCGTTCCAGGCCGCGAAGCTCATACGCGCCGGGGAGTTGCCGTATGACGCGGGGGTGATGCCCGGTCGGCGGGCGTCCTTGCCGTACGCGAGCCACATGGACGGCCCCGTGAGCGGGATGCCGTTGTTCTTGTACTGCCACGCGAGGAAGGTGGCCAGGCCGTCGAGCGCCCAGTCCGGGGCGTCGGGCCAGTAGATGTAGTCGATCCCGGCCCTCGTGCCGTTCCAGGTCGTCTTGTGCCTGACGTCGCAGGTGCCGACGAGCTCGACCTGGATGACGTTGTTGGTGTTGGTCTCGACTCCGCCGGCGGCGTTGACCAGGGCGCGCGCGGAGCGGTTGAACGGGTAGTGCTGGTAGAACTCCAGCTTCTTCTTCGGGATGTTCGGCTTGATGGTGATGTTGGGCGCATCGGCCCCTCCCCGGTACGACGGCAGACTGGTGCCCTCGGTGGTGTGCAGGCACCCACAGTTCGGGTCCATCAGGTCACCGTCGTACTTCGAGGAGTAGTCGTACGCCCGGCTAACGCCCGGGTAGTAGTTGATGGTCATGGTGCTTCCTCCGGTGCTGGTGAGCGGGAGGAAGCACCGTGGAGGCCTGAACGGGTTAGCGTCCCGGCCTCATTCGACATCAGGCTCCTGGTCCTCATCCTTGCCGTCGGGCGGGTACTGGAGAGCGTGCAGGGTGACTTCGAGCCGGGTGGCGAGGTCGGCCGCGGGCCCGGTCTGCTCGACGGCCACAGGGCCACCGGCGGCGCCGGTGAGCTCCACTTCCAGGTGGTCTTCCTTGCCGTACTGCTTGCGGTGCTGCCGCTCCAGGTACCACGCGCCGGCGCGCCAGTCCGGCGGAGTCTTGTCGATGACCGTCTCCTCCAACACCTTCCCGGAGTGCGGATCGAACTTGCGGTGCGTCTCCTTGGTGATGATCCCGCCGCGGCTGGCCCGGCGGATGTCCAGGGCGGCCGAAAGTGCCGCGGCCGCACGCGCCCGCTCGACCTTCTCGAAGAAATCCACGAACACGTCAAGTTCGGGGTCCGGCTCCTGCCCGGCCGAGCGGTCCACGGCCTCGGTGCGGCCGTACGCCATCCACCGCAGGAACGTCGCCCGGGAAATCCCGGCGTTGACTGCGGCCAAGTCCACGGCGAGCCCGGCGCGGCTGGCTTCGATCAGGCGTGCCTCGACCTCAGGGGTGAGCAGCCGGGCGCGCGCCGGGGCGGCGGAGCGGCGGACTTTGCGGCGGGGCATGGCGCGGACCGTAGAGGAGCCGGGTCGCTAGCGTCCCGGGGAGAACAAGTGGCCGCAGGCCGGGCAGCACACGCCGGCGGAACGCTCGTTGTCGCCACTGTCGTCATACTCGTCGTCGAAGTCGTCGTCCGGCCGCTGTTCCTTCTCCGGGGCCTCTGTGCCGTCCGGGCCCTGAGGCAGGCCTTCGGGGTCGACCTGGCGCAACAGCTCTTCCATCTCGTCGTCGGAGATGCACAGCGAGTCGAAGAGCGCGGTGTCGGAGGTCGCCAGATCTTCCAGGATCTCGGCAAGCGGACCCGGGTCCCATCCGCCTGCCGCGCCGAGTCGGTTCAACAGGATCAGTACGGCGTGGGCCTGACGATCATTTTGGGAAGCCCAGCCGCGGGTGACGGGCACGAGCCATCCACCGTCGTCGTCCACCAAGAGGCCGTGGGGTATGGGTTCGCCGCGGGTCTGCATCTCGATGAGCGCCATGCGGCGACCGTGGCCGGCGATCACCAGGCCCGTGCGTTCGTCGACCACTGGCGTCTCGATGAACCCGTGGTCCTGGATCGACTGGATGATCCGCTCGATCTCGTGCTTTTTGGGGTTGACGGGGTCCGGGGGAAGGTCGGTGAGCGGGATGTAGGTGATGTAGCGGGGGGCTTCCAGAACGGTCACGGGCTGCTCCTGTCGCGCAGCCTGGGCCAGGGGGTGAGGAGCGGCCTGTGGGCCAGCGAGCCCGCGGACTTCTACCGCGGCGTCCCGGCTCGCTACCGGGACATGCCGTCATGGCCGGGCCTTCCGGCCGCTCCTCGGCCGGCGCTGTCCCCCATGTCCGGACGGGACAACACCGGGGCCAGAGTTGGACGTCGGCGGGTGCGCGTTCCGTCGGGCTCATCTCAGGCCGGGGCGGAACCTAGGCATCCGATTTGGCTTACGTCCCGGGCGCGGCGCCCACACCGGCACCCGACCTGGTGTACAGTTTTCGTGTGTGGCCGTACGAGCGAACAGCCACACCGGGTCTGCTGTAACGATTTCGGCCCTCACTCCGTCCATAGCGATGGAAGGCCACCGGCAACAGACCCAACGCTCCGAAGCCGGTACGAGCGAACCGGCAGACCAGAAAGGTTGCGACGCGATGTCCAACGAGAACGCCACCACCGTGGACCACGGTGACTTGGCGCTAAGAGCCGCCGTGGCCTACCAGGTGCTGGAGAAGGTCAAGGGCATCTGCCAGCCGGTCATCGACGCGAACGCCGACCACGTCAAGACGACGAAGGGGCTGCGCAGCACCACGGCTGAACTCCCGGAAGACGACGACGAACGCACGATGCCCCTCGTCGCGTTCTCCAAGAACTACCGCCAGCCGTACTTCTTCTTCAAGGACACTCCTGCGGACCGCAAGGCGTTCCTGGACTACGCGGATGAGCACGACGAGACCGTGTTCATCGTCCGGCCCGGGTTCGAGACGGCCATCCTCAGGTCCGTGATCTTCGACCCGGGTACAGGGAAGGTCGTTGACCGCTCGGGCGAGGAAGTCCCCGGTATCGGCTACGACAAGGGCGGCGAAGTCATCTCGGTCAGCCCCAAGTGGGCCAACGGCGGCAAGAAGCTTCTGAACGACCGGCTTTGGTTCCTCGACAAGATGCTGGAGAACCTGCCGACACTGACCGCCAGCGACTTCCTCGGCTTCCTTCCGGCTATCCCGCCTGGCACCTCCGAGGAAGCACAGGAGGCCGGCCAGTGAGCGTCCCCTCCTTCATGCTCCACACTCCGTGCTCAGAGGTCGACCCCGACGACATGTTCCCCAAGTCCTCCGACACCGCCGGGGTCAAGTTCGCCAAGGACACCTGCGCTCCCTGCCCGTTCCAAGCCGAGTGCCTGGAATGGGCCCTCGACCCCGCGAGCCGCTGTGTCTTCGGCGTCTTCGGTGCACTCACCGGAGACGAGCGCAAGGAAATGATCAAAGAGCGGAATCTCGGCAACGCCGTGCGCCCGGACTACGGCAAGCTCCCGCCGAAGTCGCAGCGCATACCCGCCGCCGCCTGACCTTTCCGCACGAACTGCCCGCCCCCGCCCCCACGCGGCGGGGGCTCCGGCATCTCCCGCAAGGAACCCTCGTGATCCCCAGCGACACCCGCCTGGCGCTGATCGACCATGCCACCGACATGCTCGGCGACCGTCTCAGTCCGGCGACCCTCAGCCTGTTCGTTCGGCACCTGCGCCGCATGGACATAGACCTGTACGACTGGCACCGCTGCGCCGACATCGCAGCGTCCGGCCCGCTGACCCACCACCAGGCCCGCACTGCCGCCGGTCAGCTCGTCCGCTGCGGCCTGCTGGAGCGCGACGTGGTCCAGCACCGCGTCCGCCGGCAGGACAGCCGCTACACCGTCTACCGCTTGCCTCCCGCCGCACCGGAAGGGGCAGTCAAGTGAGCACGCACGACCCGGACGACCTTGCGGAACAGTACGAGGTCGTGGCTGGCCGCAAGGCGCCGTACACCACGGTCCCGGACTGGATCACCCTGCACGACGACCTCGAACCTCAGGCCAAGGCTGTGTACAACGTGCTGGCGATGCACGTGAACGTGCAGAAGAACGACGGTGCGGCATGGCCCTCGCGCAAGATGATTGCCGAGATGCTCGGCTGGAGCCGCGAGCAGTCACCGGACAAGTACATCAATCAGCTCGAAGCTGCTGGCGCCATCGACAGCGAGCCTTTCACCCGGTCTAACGGAGCCAAGGGGAAGCGCTACTACGTGCACCAGACACCGCCTCCTGGTTTCACTGGGCCGCAGACGTTGAAGGAGTGGTACGAGCGGCGGCGCGCGGCACTCGCGGCAGCCAACTCGACACCGAAGCTCGGCCGGCCTCGCAAGTCGGTGGCCGCTGCCGCGGCCGAGGCGCCGAAGCCCGCGAAGAAGGCCCCGGCCAAGAAGGCCCCGGCCAAGAAGGCCCCGGCCAAGAAGGCCCCGGCCAAGAAGACCGTCGCGAAGAAGTCACCGGCCAAAGCAGAGAAGTCTGAGGCTGAGAAGGCGTTGAACGCCGAGGCGGACGACTTGGCGAAGATCTGGTGGGAGAGGGTCGGCCCCCGCATGGTCCAGGAGAAGAAGATGGGGCTCCTGCTGGGCGACTCCAGCAAGAAGTTCCTCAACGTCCGCGACCGCATCCGCGACGCGCTCAAAGCCGGGTACGACCGTCAGCAGATCGGCCGAGCCCTTGAGGAAGTAGCGAACTGGTCGCCCGCGGAATGGCAGCTCAACAAGGCCCTCGCCCACCAGGCCGGGGTTCAGGTGTCGCACAGCGGCCAGTCCGGCAGGCAGCCCATCTTCACGAATAGACAGTGGAAGGAAGAGGGACGGGACGCTGGCGCCACACCGGCCACGCCTGCCGCTCCGGACCTCGACGTGTTCGGCGTTCAGCCCGATGACGCTGTCGTCTGACCCCCAACCGTACGGAGAGAGGAGGACCAACGACATGTCCCTGTCCTTGCCCATGCCCGCCATGGCGGCCGATGGCGATCCCCTGGCGCCCGTCGGGGGCGCTATCGGAGTGGTCGCGCGCATCATGCGCCAACGCGGCTTGGACCCTGCGAATGCGCACTTGACTGAGGACCGGCCGGACGAAACAGAGGCGTACCAGCATCAGGTGAACCAGCAGGCGTGGCTCAACTCCCTCGCTCTGTCCGGTCACCCCGACTACAGCCGCTACACCCTGGACTCGCTGGACAAAGCGCAGTACCCGGAGCACTTCCGGAAGTACATCGGGCACCTCGCAGCGGCACGGCGGCACAACCGTGAGCAGAGGAGGGTTCCGGCCGAGGAGCGGCACATACTTCGGCCGAACATCCTGAACTTGATCGCGGCCGGAAACGTGGGGTCGGGAAAGACGGTGGCCGCCGCGGCGGCCGGGGCCTTCGCTGTCGAGTGCGGCATGATGGCCCGCTTCGTTTCCCACTCGAAGTACCTGGCGTGGCTCCAGCCGGACAACGCACCGCCGGGACTCACGAAGGTTCAGGTCCGCGAACGTTACGAGCGGTGCGACCTCCTGGTCGTGGACGATCTGTGCAACGAGATGGACGCGTACGCCACCACCCATGTACGCAGCCACACCTCGGATCTCATCACGACTCGGATCAACTCCGGCCGGGCGACGATCTTCACGACGAATCTGAACTTTGAGCAGGTGGCCATCGTCCTCGGAGAGCGCCTGGCGTCCCGGATCGGTAACCGGGCGTCAGTGCTGCGGATGACGGGGGAAGACCGAAGGAAGCCTCAAACCTGGTAGAAGTCCCCATTTCGACGGCATAACAAGAAACAGACCCTGATGAGGGGCCATAAGTGATCTAGGCTGTGCGGCGATCGGGCGTTCACGAGCGAGAGCGCCGGGCCGACGCTCCAGGAGGACATCACTGTGGCCCCATCTATCACTTCGGTGGCGAACACGCGCTTCGCCACCATGTCTGAGGCGGAGATCCGCGCCGCCGAACGCGTTCTCAAGGCCGGGACTTGGGCAATCACTGCCGGCGCCCTGCTGTTCAGCGTGCTGACCGTGACCCCTCTCGTCACGTCGGTCACCCCACCCGGCTGGGAATGGACCGCGCCCATCCTGCCGCTCGTCGTCGACGCCGCGGTGGTCATCGTGGTGCAGCTGGACTCCGTCATCTCCCGTCTGGGCGGAAAGGGCGGCCCGTGGCCGGCCATCCTGCGCTGGATGACTGGTGTGATGACCCTCGCTCTGAACGTCGGAAACTCCGCGCTGCACCAGGATTGGGTGGGCGTAGC
Organism: Streptomyces sp. NPDC003016; assembly: GCF_053591455.1. Classification (NCBI taxonomy): domain Bacteria; kingdom Bacillati; phylum Actinomycetota; class Actinomycetes; order Kitasatosporales; family Streptomycetaceae; genus Streptomyces; species Streptomyces sp. NPDC003016. The sequence goes on along the minus strand of NZ_JBSFTV010000022.1, from coordinate 128,637 downwards.
TGTCCACTCTGTTGCTCCGCTGCTCCTGATCGTCACCGCCGAGGCCGGTCTCGCTTATCGCCGCGCCATCAACAACGCGCTCGCCCGTATCGCCCGCGAGCAGGCCGCGGCCGTCGAGCGCGACCGGGCCGAGCAGGAGGCCCGCGAGCAGCGCCGGCGTGAACAGCGCGCCCAGGAGAAAGCCGAGCAGGAGAAGGCCGAACGCGAGGCCCGCGAGCATGCGCTGCGCCAGGAACAGGAGCGTGCCGAGCGCGAGGAGGCCCGCCTTCGTGAGGAGCGCGAGCACGCTCTGGCACTGGAGCGGGAGCGCACCGAGCGGGAGGCCGCTGAGCGCCGCGATGAGGCAGAGCGCGAAGAGCGGGAGCGACAGCGCCAGGAACGGCAGGAGCAAGCCGCACGCGAGCACGCGTTGCGCGTGGAGCGGGAGCGGGCAGAGTGGGAGGCCGCCGAGCGACGCGAGCAGGCGGAGCGTGAAGAACGGGAACGCAAGGAGAAGGCCGTACAGGAGGAGCGGGAGCGGCGCGAGAAGGCCACACGGATGGCACAGGTCGCAGGAGTACCCGCCCCCAAGGCGCCTGCCAAGCAGCCGGTCAAGGCGGGGCCGCCCGCGCAGTTTGCCATCCAGAAGCAGACTTCCGTGGTCATAGTCGAGGAGTTCGCCGGCATGACGAAGGACGAAGCCGAGGCCGCACTGTTCAGGCTGTACAAGCAGGCCCGTGACGAGAACACCTATCCGAACTTGGACGACAATCCGCTCTTCCGGCCGGGCGCACCCTTCTGCGGCTCCATGCTCGGGAAGCGGCTCGGTCGCTCGGGTGCGGCGGGGCGCACCAACGTCAAGCCGAAGTTCGAGCGCTGGTACCACGACTCCCTCAAGCAGGAGACCGAGAAGAGCGAGGACGTGCGGGAGTTGGTCAGCGTCGGCTGACCGGCCCTCATCAAGGAATCGGCGGGCGTCTCGTATTCTCGGGGCGCCCGCCGCCGTACCCGCTCACCGAACGGACCATTGCCATGGACCTCTCTCAGCAGGCTGCCGAAGCCCGGCTCATCGCATCCGGGCACGCGCGAGAGGTGGCGGACTTCGCCCGCGGCATCGTCGGGGACGCCTCCAGCGACGCAACGCCGGCCGAACGCATCCGAGCGGCCCGACGGCTACGGCTGCTGAGTCTCCAGGTCCTCAACTGGACCATCCGCGCGGAGGTGCTGCGCGGTACGCCCTGGCCGGAGCTTGCCACCGCCCTCGACCGTGACGAGGAGTCACTGCGCACGCAGTTCGAGGCGGGCACCCACCAGTGGGCCGAGCGTCACGCCAATGATCCCGAGCGGGCGGAACAGAGCGCGGCGGCAGCCGAGGCCCTGGACGACTGGTACCGGCGCCACACCGAAGAGCTTCTCGACCCGGACCAACTCACCCCGGTTTCAGGGCTTTTCCCGTCTTCGCAAGAGTGACCATAGTGTTAAACTGTGAACCAGCGCTGAAGGAGATATAAAGCCTCCTGGCAACGCACCATGCCCTGGCACGAGCGAGCTGGGGCAACAACGCTCCGAAAACCAGGAAGGCACCTATCGTGGCCGGACGTGTCGCCCCCGAGCGGCAGAGAACCACCAACAAGCCCAACGGCTCCCCCTCATGGCCCATGCTCCTCCTTGCCGGGACGGAGAAGTCCGGCAAGAGCTACGAGGCTGCGAAGTTCTCCGGAAGTGATCTCGTCGGACGAACCTTCTGGATCGAGGTCGGCGAGGGCGAGGGCCACCACTACGGTGCGGTCCCCGGGGCCCGGTACGAACTGGTGCGCCACGATGGCACCTACCGCGATATCCTCGACGCCGTCCGTTGGGCGGCATGGCAGCCGCGCGGAGAGGACGGCAAGCCCAACGCCATCGTCCTGGACTCTGTGAGCATTCTGTGGGAACTCCTCGGCGACGAGCAGGCAGTCATCGCACGCCGCCGCGCAGCGGAGCGGGCCGCCAGACAGAAGAATCCCGCCCCGCCGGACCCCACCGACTACACCATCACCACCGATCAGTGGAACGTGGCCAAGCGCCGATGGGCCCTGGTCATCGACGCGCTGCGGCACCACGACGGACCCGTCATCCTGTGCGCCCGCATGGACGAAGTCACAGTGTTCGACGCCGCCGGCCAGCCAACGAAGGACCGCACCTGGAAGATTCAGGCTGAGAAGAAACTCGGCTTCGAAGTGACCGGCACCATCCAGCTCCGCGGCTACCGCCGGGCGTTCATGACCGGCATGCGGAGCCTGCGCCTGAACATCCCACCTGACCAGATCGTCCCCTACCCGGGATTCTCCCTGGACAAGCTGATGCGCGACCTGGGCCTGCACGAACTCGAAACGACCCCCCGGACGTACGTCGCGCCGCAACCGGAGGCGTACATTGAGGAGTACGACGCGGAAGCCGTCCGGCTCGCCGACCAGAGCAATCGATCGCGCGACACCAGACGGCAGGCAGCCCAGGGGCAGCTCCCGGACGATGATGAGGTCGCCGAAGCCATCAGATCCGCCTTCGAGGGCGACGGAGATAAGCACCAAGCCCTGGTCCGGGTCCGAGCCCACTACGGCGCGACTGTCCTGGCGCAGCTCGTCGTGACTACACCGTGGGGTCAGATGGATGCGAACTCAGCGATCAACACCGCGCTTTTGAACCTCGCACCGCAGGGACCACTGCCAGGTTCCACCCCTCGGCCTCCCTCCGAAGCAACACCGGAGGCGCAGACGGGCCGGCGGGTGCCACCCGTGCCCGAAGCGGCCGAGGTCGAACAGCGTTTGGCCGATGCGCTGGGCGACCCCGAGAACACCGTCGCCAAACTCAATACGCTTCGCTCCCACTACGGCCCCGGGCCGCTCGGACAGATCATCGTTCGCACCGAGTGGGGAGAGATCGATGCGAACTCCGCGATCACCACGGCGCTCATGAGCCACACCGAGCGGCACCAGGCGCCGCCCCCTGCCCCCCAGCAGGCGACCGAGCCCGCGCCCACCCGGACAGTGGCACGGCCCAGCCGTACATCGATGAGCGTTGAGGAGCGAGCACAAGCGAACATGAACGCTGAGGTGGAGTTCCAGGGGCAGATGCTCGGCTTTGGGACGACCCTGGAGTTCGTCGCCGATCTGCTCCCCGAGGGCGCGAGCAGCATCGACGACATCCAAGGCGGCTCACGCCTCCAAGACCACATCCGCAAGCACCGGCCGGAAGTGATCCGCGTCATGAAGGAGCGGAACATGATCCGGGCCATCGAGGAGTACAGCAAGCTCGGCGACCGTGTTCCCGCGAGGAACATCACGAAGTTCATCGACGGGCTGCTCAAGGTCTAGAGCCGGTGGCATGACGTGGCGTGCCGAACCCCTGAGGCATGTGAACACTGCTTCGGGGTTCGGCGATGGTCGGACGGTGCGTCACGTCACGTCACGTCGTTGCGGGCTGGGTTCGCCGACCAGGAACCACAGGAGCGGTGCGGGTGCGGGGGTGCGGGTACGGCGGGGGTGCGGGTGCGGGTGCGGGGGCGGGGGTGCGGGTACGGGGGTGCGGGTACGGGGGTGCGGGTACGGCGGGTACGGCAGGGGTGCACAGGTGCGCTTGTTCCCCAGGGGAACACCCCAGGGTGCGGAGTTCTCATGGCTCGCTCGTCCCAGACCTCGTACGCGGTGGAGAAGCGCAGATGGCCATGGGTCTGTCCTCTGGCCTCAGCGAACGCCGGCGTACCCCCGTACCCGTACGGCGTACCCCCGTACGGATCTCACGACGAGGCGAACCCCGGACCCCGAACACGCACCCCGCCGCCCAGCGGCCGGCGTACCTCCCTCGGCACGCGTACCCCCGGTTCACAGCGGCGCACCCCGTACCTCGGGGCGGGGTACGGGGTGCGGGGTACGCGTGAAAAGGCGGAGGGCGCACCCCTAGGGGTGCGCCCTCCGCCGGGAGTGCTGGGACTACTCCGCAGTTTCCCGCGCGGCGGCCTTCGCAGCGGCTTTGGCCTTCTTCCGCTCAGCGGCTTCGGCTGCCGCTCGATCCTTGTCCGCCTGCTCCTCTTCCCTGAGCAGTTCCAGGAAGCGCACCGGGTTCTCGTCTGCGAGGCGTCGCCGTGCCCGCCCGCGAGGGTTGGGGTCCGGCAAGAAGAAGCCACGGCGCGCAGCATCACCTGCGAGAACCAGGTGGAGGAACTGCCGCTCTTTATCAGCCCGCGACCGCAAGGCGCTCACACGATTGCGACGCAGGACCTGGCTCTCTGAATCAGGAGTGGGGAGGTACTTGTCTAGGTCCCGGCTGATCTTTTCGATGAGACGGAGGGCCCGACGAGCCATGCGAGGCGAGCGGATGGCACACGCCTGGAGCTCGTAGTCCTCAGGACGCGTCTTTCGTGTTCCGGCGAGCACGAACGCGGCCAGCGCTTCCGTGAACTCCTCGGTGTCCATCGACTGGTACAAGTCGATCTGGTTGGAGACCTCATCTGGGCGGGGCTCCATCCAGCGGCGGGGGGCCGGCTCTTCCTCGTCGTCAGGCACGGGGTTCTGCTGGGTTGCCGCCATGCAGGCTGGCCCTCCTTGGAGTCGCTCGTGGCCGGCCAGCGCCGACGGGTACGCAGTGCGAGGTGGCCGCCCTGCGACCGATCCCCCCGTGTGCCGGATCGTCCCGAGAGCGATCAGTCCCCGGCCCCTGGGCCCTCATCGGGCGCAGTTCTTGGCGCTCTTCCTCGCAGCTTGCTCCAGGCTCAACCAGAGAGACCAGAACCACGAGGCGCAGCCTTTGACGGTGGGATCGGCGGCACGACGGCCACCTCAGATGCGGATGATACCCGTGCGCCCCTGCCAGGGCCGCACGCTGCGGCTTTATCCGGCCGTTGAGAGCGTTTTGGGACTCGTCACGGACTCGATGACCGGGGCGATCCGGCTCGGCTTCCAGATCAGGTCGTAGGCGCTCTGGGACGCGGCCAGGACGGCGATGATGGTGGCGAGCGTCGGAAGACCGTGCTGGAACTGCTCCAAGCCGCCCACGGACACGACAGTGAGGACGCCGGCGACGAGGGCCGTGACGACGGCGACGATCTTCTTCGCCCTGACGGACCACTGCGGACGCTGGAGAACCGCAGTGAGCAATGGAAGCACGGAGCCAACGGCGGAGCCGGTAGCGAGCGAGTCGAGAGTGGCAGACATGCTGAGATCCCGTCTGTTGGGGAATGAGACGGGTCAGAGCGTGCGGCTCCTTCAGCTCTTGTGTCTCGGCGCGCCGAAGGTGATCAACGCATGTCCTCGGCGAGGTCGGCGGCGATCTCCTCGGGGGGCTCGGGCGCGGGCCGCCCGAGGACCTTGGTGACCAGGCCGCGCAGATCGCGGATGTAGTCGAGGGCCGCGGCCTTCCACCGGCGGTCCTTGCGCTGCTCCTCCTGAAGCTGGCGAACCTCTCGGGTCAGCTCCAACTGGCCCGACTCCAGGAGGTTGACCCGCTCGAAAGTCTGCGCGTGCATCGTGCGCTCCTGCTCCAGGAGCACCCGTTGCTGGTCGAACATTCCTCGCTGCTGGTCCAGCAGCGAGGAGAAGCCGGAGGTGACCGTCTTCATCGCCTCTACGTACGTCTGTCCCTCGGCGGCCTGCGCCGAAGCGGCGGCCTGCATGGAAGCGACGCGTTCGTCGGTGTCGCCGCGCCGCTTGACCTGCCGGTAGCTGAACCAGGCGCCGGTGGCGACGCCGAGCGCGCCGAAGACGGGGGCCACGGCCGGCGCCAGGGAAGTGAGCCAGTCCACGACGGCGCCCTTCTCGTAACGGATATGGGTGCGCGGGAGCCGGGGCCCGAAAGCCCGCGGCTCCCCGCAGTTCGTACGCTGCACCACCGCGCGTGCTTACGTCCTCGCGTGCGGTTCGTCAGCCGGCGGTTCCCGAGTTCGCCGACGGGCTGACGCCGGCGACCGCGTTCCACCCCAGCCGGATCGCGGCGAGAAGCTGCTCGTCCGTGATGGCGGCGGCCATCGCTACGGGGTCGGTGGACCCCGAGCTCGCGGCAGCCATGAGGAGGTCCGGGGACACGACCAGGGCGACCATCATGGACGCGGCCTGTGCCTCGGCCGGAGACAGGACGGTCTTGGCCAGGTTCCAGCGCAGCGGGTAGCCGGGCACGGCGGAGGACTCGCGGAACACTTCCTGGGCGATAAAGGCGATGGCCATGCGGACGCGTGGCAGTAAAGACGCCTCGTTGGCGAGGTCGGATATCACGTTCAGTGGCAGGGGAAGCGGCATGGCAGGGGTCCTCACCGGGTGTAGGTGACTTTGAGTTTCGGGGGGTTGGTCTGGCCGTAGCCGCGGGCACGGCCGTAGTACGTCGTCGAGGTCGAGTTCGGGTCCAGCGCGATCCCGCGCCACCGGGTGCTGTCGAACACGCTCGTAATATCAACCCATTTGCCCTCATTGCGGGACCAGGAGACCGTCTTGGCCTCGGCATCTGAGGAGAACGTCGACGGCCGGGAGGTGTGGGAGTGTGCCTTGATGACGGCCTTGCCGCCGGCGTTGGCGTGCCAGTGATCGAAGTACAGGTACACCTCCGCTTTCTGGATCACGGCGCCGAACAGGTCGGTCCCCAGCGCTGACGAGAACCCGATCAGCGAGGCCTGCGTGCCGTTCGTCGACGAGTAGTAGCCCTGGTAGCAGGAGCTGCCGTAGAACGAGCTGTACGAGCCACGGTTCGCGTAGGAGCCGGACCAGGTGGCGGCGTAGGTTTTGGTGTACCGCGTGGGTGGCTGCGTCACCGTGCCGCCGCCGTCGTTGTAGCCACCGGTCTCCGGCACGTACGGGCCGACGTCCTCGATGTAGAAAACGCCGTGCGACGTCGAGTCTCCGTACATGTCGCACGTCTGTCCGGCCGGGCCGAGGTCATTGGCGAAGGTGACCAAGTACCGGTGCTTTCCGCCCCCGAGGTTGATCCCAGCAGCAACGTGTTCCATCCGGCACGTGAAGCTGTTGCCGAACGGCATGGGGGTGACGTCCACGTACCGCTGCGGAGAGTTGATCGTGGGCGTGCCCGTGCCTCCGTCACGCAGGCGCACCCGCAGCTCTCCACCCTCCGCGGACGGGTTGGCGCGGGCGCAGAAAACGAACCGGTACATCCGCGTGGTGTCGATCTCGCAGGTGAGTTCCACGAACCCCATCTCGGAGGCGGACGCGGTGCGGGTGCTCACCTGGTAGTCGATGGCCTGGATGCCGCGCGGCAGGGCGTTCAGGTGCTCCAGCAGGTCAGTTCCGGCGATGGACAAGGTGTCGGCGACGGCCAGGCGCTGGAAGCCGGCCGCTCCGTCCTGGTCGATGGTGGCGACGGGCAGACCGTCCGAGCTGAGGGTGACGTAGTTGGGGCGGCCGGTCATCAGGGCGACCGCTTCGTCTCCCGCGTCGTCGAACAGCTGGAGGCCCTGCGGGCTGATCTCGGCGCGGGCGCCGGCGACGCCGGAGGCCAGGACGATGCGGCACGTCGCGTTGTCGTAGTCGACGGTGCCCGCGGTGGAGTCGACGGTGGAGCAGGCGACCCGCAGCTGGGTGGTCCCGGTGGGGGCCGTCGCGGCAGGCGTACCGGAAAGGCGCTGCCACGAGCCCTTTACGGTGTTGCTGCCGGTGGTGATGGTGCTGTACCCGAGGATGGCGCCCGCCGTATCGAGCCACTGGGCGTAGAAGCTGACCCGGGCGCCCGCCCAGTCCGCGGACGCCAGGTAGTCGATGGCGAGCCACACCTTCTGTCCCGGCACGGCGGGAAGCGTGGCCAGAGTCATGGAACGGGTCACTGCCGTGGGGTTGGCGGCGTTGACCCGCAGCGCCCGCGCGGTGCCGTTGCCGTTGGTGATCGACCAGTAGGTGCTGCCCGCCGCGCGCTGGTCGCTGAGGGCTCCCTCGAAGGATGGGTCGGCGATGACGTTGCCGTCGGTGCCGACCGCGAGACGGTCTGCGGTCAGTGACCCGGCCTTGATGTGGGTGGCATCCAGGGTGCCGACCTGCATGTGCCCGCCGGTCAGGGTCTGGACCTTGACCTCCCGCCCGGTGATCACCGCCGCGTCGATCTTCCCGGCGACGACGGAGTTGGCGGCCAGAAGGTTCGCGCCGATCGTCTCGGCCACCAGCTTGGAGCCCGGTACGGAGGCGTCCTTGAGCCACTCGGCGAGATTCAGCAGCTCGGACAGGTCGGGGCCGTTGACCATTTTGGGAGTGCCGGCCACCGGGGCGGAGGCTGCGCCGAGGACTTCGGCCGCGTTCACGCCGACCAGGCGTACGTACACCGTGGCGTACGTCTCGGTGGCGACGGTGACGGTGGCGCCCGCGGGGTTGCTGATCGTCGCGGCGATCGTCAGGGGTGAGGGGGTGAAGTCGGCGCTGGCGCCGATGTGGACCTGGACCCGGGTGAAGTCCAGCGGGGTGAATTCGGCGTCCGCCCACGCCCCGTCCCAGGTGACGAGGAGACCGGCCAGGACGGGGGCGACGACCGGTTCGGTGGGGGCCGGGGGCGGCGGTGCGTTGTGGTGGACGACGCCCACGGTGCCGTCCTCCTGCACACCGATCGTGGTCCGCAGGTCGCCGTCGTTGTCGTACACCTCCAGGGTGTCGCCCTCTATGGAGGCGCCGACGAGCTGGTTCGTACGCTCCAGCGCGCCGAGGCGGGTTTCGAGGTCGTGGATGCGCAGCGCGAACGCGCGCGCGTTCTCCCGCTCGTCGAGGCGGAAATTGCTCATGTCTCGCCGCCCCTTCAGCCGTAGTAGTCGCTGCGGGTGAGGGACAGGATGGCGGTGCCGGCCGCGGGGTCGATCTCCTGGGCGGTGATGCGGTGCCACACCGCGATCTCGCCGACCCACGGCACGTCTACCTGCACGAGGATGCGGTCCCCCAGGGCCCACGATCCGAGGGGTGCGTTGGGGTGGTGGCAGATCGCGATCGACGGCACGGTCAGCATCTCGTTGTGCCGCTTCTGCTCGCTCTTGCCGTACGAGGTCAGCGTCTTGAGGTTCGCGGTGGACTTGCGGGTGATCACCCGGGCCCGGCGCAGCCGCTTGTCGGCCGAGGCGACCCGCACCCGCGGGGTCTTTTTGCCCGAGCCCTTGCCCAGGACGTAGATGTCGTTGGCGTAGGCGTCGCCCATCCCCTGCGGGGTCGCGACTTCGACGATGTTCTCGCCCTGCGCGAAGCGCAGATCAGAGCGGTGGCGGCCGAGCCGGCGCCGGCCCAGGTGCAGCCGGTGCTTCATCCTCTCCTTGGAGCCGTCCCAGGAGTGGGACTCGGCGTAGTCGGCGTGCGCCAGGCGCATCACCTCATCGATCGTCGCCCCGCAGTCAGGGTTGTCCCACCACAACAGCTCCCACGGGTCCTTGCCGGAGGCGGAGCCCAGCTTGTGCCCGGAGTCGTGGCCGTCCACGACCAGGCCCAGATCGCCGTAGCGGTACCACTGGACGTGCTTCCAGACCTCGCGGACGACGTCGTACGCGTCCCACTGCCGGCTGATCTTGTCCTTGGGACGCGGCGGCATCTTGCGCCGGGGCCGGGTGTGGTCGATGTACCCGTCGTGGTTCTTGTCCTTGCCCTCGAAGCTGTATTTCTGCTTGACGGGGTAGCCGGACTGGATGACGGGCCCCAGGTAGGGGATGCCGTGCGGGTAGGACGTGAAGCCCGCGCAGTCGACGCGCAGCGCCTGGCCCTCGTACCGCATCTTCCTGACCAGCCCGCCCCAGCGGATACGGCCCTCGTACTCCGCGTAAAGGGTGGTGGCCCACTCGGCGAGGACCGGCAACCCGTCCGGCTTCGCGTTCAGCCGCGCATACTCGGGGCTGATCGTGCCGCTGAGCGAGCCGGGCCCGCTCAGCTCGCTGCGCGGCACACTCGAGGCGACGAGCGGCACGTCCCAGTCGAGGAAATCCCCGGTCGTCGTGCGCTGCGCTATGTACCGCCATCCCATCAGGGCACCGCCGGGAGCTGCGCGGGGATGACGGGCAGCTGCGAGAACGTGATCTCGACGCTGAGGGCCGTGCCGGTGTCGGCCTGGAGCAGCCCGGTGGAGGTGGCGCGGCCGATGCCCTGGACGGCGACCGGTACGCTGCGGCCGCGGTCGGCCGGATCAAGGACGAAACTGTGACCGGCCTGAAGCGCGACGCGGCCGGCCGCGGTGACCTGGTACGCCATCCCTGCGCCGCTCTGCTCACCGGCGACGACACGCAGCTGCCCGCGGGCCTCGACCGCAGAGGGGTGCAGGATTCCGGTGGCCAGGGCGTGGATGTGAAGGTGGGTGGCCCACTCGGGGACCTGCTGCTGCCAGCGGGCACCGAGCGGAAAATCCTCCCAGACGTCGGTGACCGCACCCAGGTCGTCGGGGGTGGCCCACACCGAGTGCAGGTACTGGCGCGTGGTCTGCGCCCGCGGCCGCGCGAGCTGCCGCAGGTCGGTGACCATTTCCTGGGTGACCGCGGAGGTGTTCTCCGGCAGGTCGATCCGGGCCAGGGTGACCGCGGTCGAGTCCGGGTCGACCTCAAGAATGCTGCGGGTGCCGGGCGTCACATCGCTGATGACCCGGGTGAAAACGTACGGGCCGATCGTCGGGTCGGCCGGCTCGGGCCACAGCTCCCCGCCGTACGGGTCCTCGATCCGGGCGACCACCAGGTCCGAGCGCGGCCCGTCCGCGCCCGTCGGCGCGATATCCACCTGCTCGCCCACCGGCATCCGCGCCGCGTACGCCTGCGAAGCGGCGCCCGGAGCCCGCCGGCGGGCGACCATCGCGCCCGGCCCCAGCTGCACCGCATCGGCCGGAGCGTCAAGCGCGGTGACCACAAGGTCCGCCGGGCCGATGATGCCCTCACCGCCGCCCGCAGCCACCTCAGCGAGCAGCCGCACCGTTTCCTCGGAGGCCGCCGTGCCCTCTACGAACCAGGGAATTCCATCCCACGCCATTACCCACGTCCCTCTGCTGTACGTCCTCGAACCGGACGCGCAGACACTGGACGGACAGGACGGCTTATGTCGCGGCCTCACCAGTAGGCGTGAGCGTTCCGCCACTTGATCTCAACCCGCGGCCCATTCGGCGACTTGTCCGACGGCAGCACCGCGTAGTTCAACTTCGCAAGGTGAAAGCCCGGGTGCAGCATCATCTCCGCGAGCCGCGGGCTGGAGCGCGTCAGCTTGTCCGCGACCGAGGAGCCCGTGCTGCGCAGCACGGTGCGCTTCCACGGGCGGGAGTCGATGGTGACGTGCTGGCCGTTGGGGATGTCCGTGTTCAGCTGCACGGCCCACAGGTCGCTGATGGTGACCTTCAAGTTGCGCCCGGGGCCATGCAGCACGATCACCGGATACGTCTCCACCCGGCCGCGGACGTGCAAGCTGGTGGTCCGCTTCTCCTCCCACCCCCACGCAGCGTCCCCGCCGTAGTCCCCGGGCCGTCCCGGTCGAGAAGGCCGCGGCATGACGAGGTGGCGCCCGTGCAGCTCCTCCGTCTGCTCCTCGGCGTCGTAGAAACGGTCGTCGACCGACTCGAAGTCACAGAGCACTGGGGTGTACCCCTGGTCCGAGAAGCGCGAGTGAACCACGTCGAAATTCCGCGGCCGCCCGTAGAGCTGGCGAATCCGGCCGGCCTTCTTGTGACGCAGCCACGCCGCGGCGCCGGACCGGGAGCGCACGGAGTCCCCGCGCCACGCCTGGCGCAAGATGCCCACGCCTTCGGCGTTCCACATGGCCCGCCGCTCCGGTGTCGCCGGCCCGGCCAGCCACTGCGAGGTGCCCTGACCGATCGGGTACCGGCCACCGCCGCTCGGGAAAACGAAGTGGAACCCGTCCGTAGGGGCGTCGACGGTGTCGACGCCGAGCTGGAACGTCACCGTGGTGCCGCGCTGGTAGTCCCGGCCCATCCGTACGCCGTTCTCGCCCGGCAGATTCGCATCCGCCGTGTCCGGCTCGGCGTACTTGATGCCCGGCTCCTCCAGGCAGTAGATGCCGCTGCTGGTGCGGCCGAACGTCAGCTCACACGCGGGCAGGGCGCCGCGCGCCGAGTACCCCAGGTACCACTCGCCGTCACGCATAGGTGCCTCCCATCTGGATTCGTTGCAGTTCGTACATCGCGTCGTCGAGGGCGTTGCGGACCGTGCCGACGGCGCCGACGTGAATGTTGAGGTCGCCGCCGACCAGCGCGCTGTTCCCCTGGGGAACGCTGGCGCGGGGAGCCGCCGCCCGGCCGGCGCGCGAGGTGCGGTGCAGCGACTCCGCAGCCGATGACGGCGGCTGGTTGACGCCGCCGTCTGCGAAGTACACGACCTTGCCGCCGAAGATTTCCGCGACACGGTCGAGGATCGCCTTGCTGCGGGTCCGCTTGGATTGGGCCAAAGGGAGGTATGCCTCCCCGTGAGTCTCCGGCTCATTCCATATGCGCACGTCACCGGGCTTGCCGATCTGTGCGATGTGTTTCTCCGTGCCGTTCGCGAACGCCTTCACACGGTTTGCCGCGCGGTGGATGCCGCCCTCAGCGAATTTCCAGATGCCGCCGTCGGCGTACGGGAGTTGCCGCCCGTAGGAGCCCGGCTTGCCGACGCTCGTGTAGTTCGTGACGACCGTGTTGGTGATCGTTCGCCCCTCCAGGGCCCTGATCCTCTGGGCCAGGGCCTCTACTGACGCCACCGCGCTGCCTGTGGGTGCCGTGATCACCACATTCTTGCCCTTGGTGTCCCGGATTCTGACCCCAAGATCGGACAGCAGCTTGGTGGCCTCCCCGGTGAGCGCCTTCATGGTGAACGGCTTGTCCTTGAAGGAGGCGACCTTGGCGCTCACGGCTTTCAGGTCGGCCTGTGCCTCCGCGGTGAGGGCCGAGACCTCCACGTCCTTGTTCGTTGGCATGTTGTTGGCGGTGTCGACGAACGAGGCGAGCTTGCCCTTCGCTTCCTCGGTCTTCGCGACGACCTGGAACCGGCCGTCCTTGAGCTGTGTCACCTTGAAACCGAGATCGGTGAGCTTCTGTTTCGCGTCTTGGTCCAGGACGCTCACCTTGACCGTCGTGGCATCCGGGTTCTTCAGGCTCTGGAACTGCGTACGCACACCCTGAAGCTGGGCGGCTATCTCGCCCTGGCCGTCCAGCTTCAGACTGGTGACGATGGTGTCAGGGATGAGACCCATCTGGTCGGCGATCACCGCCGCGTCCTTTGCGCCCACCCCGAGCGTGCCCAGCGTGCTGATCAACTGCTCCCGTGCACCTGCGGCTTCACGGCGGGCCGCGGCGAGTTGCTCGACGAGCGGCTTGCCGGCCGCCGACGCCTTGTCGAACGCCGCGGTGACCTTCCCCAGCGCCTCGTCGGCGAGACCCGACGACAGCCGGTAGAGGTCCTGGCCGAGCTGATTCGTGGTGTTCAGGGCCCCGTCCTTGACGACGTCCTTGCCCTTGGCCGCACCCTCGTTCTGCTTGGCGTACTCCCGCATCTCCAGCAGCTTCGCGTTCAGGCGCTGCGTCGCTTCCTCGTACGAGCGGGTCTTGCCGGAGAGGGCTTCGATCATGTCCTTGAGGGCCGAAGTGCGGGACTCCGCGTCGCCGGTCGTGTCCGCGAGGCGCTGCGCGGCCTCCCGTACCCGGTCGTAGGCGCTGGTGCCCCGGTTCGCGAAGTCCTCCTGGAGCTGACCGGTCGACTCCAGTTCCTTGCGGGCGTCCTTGATGCTGACGCCGTGCTTCTTGAGCGCGTCGGCGGCCTTGAGAGCGGCCACGCCCTGGTCAGTCATGACCCTCACGTGGGCTCTGCCGCGCTCCTCGTAGTGCCAGGTCCCTTCCGCGGTAGCGCGCAGCTTCTGCTCCAGGGTGCCCAGATCGCTGCCCTGGCCGAGGATCGCCGCCGTCAGGTCCTTCGTGCTGACTTCGGCTTTCAGCGCGCTTCGGCCCCACTCGGTTTCGGTGGCGAGCTTGCGGGCCTGCGCGACCACGTTGTCGTCGATCGCCCCGTTCGAGGAGCGCAGCGCGTCAGCGAGGGTGGTGATCTGTGTCCGGTGGTCGGCTGCGGCCTGTGCCGCATCCTGCTGCCGCTGGGCGAAGTACATCAACGCGATGGAACCGGCAGCAAGGGCGAGCCCAAGAGGCCCGCCGACCACACCCAGCACTCCGGACAGGCCCCGCGACATCACCGTGCTCGCGGCCGTCGCCCCACGCGCGGCGCCGGCTATGCCGCCGGTCTGCTGAGCTACGCGCTGGTAGACGAGCCCGGCGCGCGTCCAAGCACCGGTCACCGCCTGGATGCGGCCCGGAGCGCTGGCGAGGACGGTGCTGGTACGGCCGACAGCCGCACCGAGTCCTCCCATCAGAGCGCTGACGCCGCGCAGTACCTTCAGCGCGATGATCGCCCCCAGGAGGAGGCCGAGCGCTGTCCCCAGGAACGGGACCGCTTCCATCGCCGAGTTGACCGACACCGCGAAGGCCGCGAATGCCTGGACCACGACGCCAAGTCCGAGGCCGGCCGCCGACAGCTTCTCGAAGATGCTCGCAAGAGATGCGACAAGGGAAATCAGTTGAGGCCCCACAGCCCGCCCGAGCTGGTCGAGGAAGCTGCCCACCGCGGGCATGAGCTCGTAGCGGATCTGTTGGACGAGGCGGACCAGGCCGTCGTCCGTCGCCATCTTGGCCAGGCCCTTGCCGAGATCACCGAGGAGCCCGATCGTCTCCCGGTACACCGGCAGCGACTGGTCGAAGAACGACTTCATGCGCTGCTGGCCCTGCGCCGAATTCGCCCAGGCGTTGAAATACGTCATCTGGAACTCAAGTCCCTTGAGCAGCGAGTTCCCCGACTCGCTCGCGGCCCGCCCGACCCCGGCCAGACCGTGGCCGAGATCCACGGTGGTGCGCAGGAGCTGCTTGCTCTTGTCGATCGACCGCTGGAGGAACCGGTCGAGGGAACCGTCGGCCCGGTTGGATTCGGTAGAGGCCCGCAGCCACTTGGTCCAGCCTTCGGTCAGCAAGGCAACCCGCTCAACCGCAGGGCCCGACGCGACGAGGAAGTCACCGACCGCATGCCCGACGTTCTTCAGGCCGCCCACCAGCGAACTGGTGACCTTGCCGCTGGATGCCGCGACCTGGTCGAAGTCCTTGGCGAAAGACTTCGTCTGGGCGCCCTTGGACATCTGCCGGAACAGGTTCCCGACCTGGTTCGCGGAGGAGCCGAGAGCCACCTCCAGCCGCGGCAGCACCGCATCCGAGAGCGGCTTGACCTGGTCCTCGATCTGCGAGAAGACCTGCTCCTGAACGGAGCGGCGCATCGCCTTCCACTCGCCGCTGACACCGGAGATCGCTTTGGCCGTCTCGCGCGCCGACTTCGACAAGCCCTTCATCGACTGGTCGAGAGCCTGCTGCTGCGCCTCGGTGAGCTTTTCCCCCGCGGCGAGCTGCGCCTGCGCCTTGAGCGTCTGCTTCAGGGCCTCGCCGAAGCCGCCGAACGCCACCGAAGCGCTGATCGCCGCGAGCCCGGCCGCGGCGATCAGGCCAGGGAGCGTACCGACGATGCCCACCGCCGGCGCCGCCGCGGACCCGAGCGCGGTCAGCCCGGCGCCGAGCTGACCGATCCACGCGACCGCCGGCTGGGCGAGCGACACGATGGCGCCAAGGAGCAGCCCGCGCATCCGTCCACGGCGACCACCCGGCATCTTGAAGCTGACCGGCACCTGCACCGGCGACTGGTCGGCTTCGCCCTGCGCGCCTTGGAGCAGTGAGCGGATACGCCCCAGGAGCCCGCCACGGCTGCCCCCGGTGGCGCCACCATCGTCGGCCCGTACGGGCACGGTGACACCGGCCTGGGAAAGCTGACGGGCCACGTCGTTCAGCTCGCCCCGCAGCCGGGACTGGTCGACCGTGACCTTGATCTTCGCGCTGACGCCCTCGGACGCCTTCTTGACCGCTTTCTCCAGCCGCTCGCGCAGGCCGTCGTCGTCGACCTTGACCTGGACCTTGGCCGCCAGGCCCTCGGCGGCGGTCTCGACCTTCGTCCGCAACTCCCGGGCGAAACCGTCGAGGGCAGCGACGACCGTGACCTCAAGGCGGCCGGCCTGCAATCCCTCAGTCACCGCTACGCACCATGCCTCTCCGGGCAGCGGCCGCCAGCATCTTGCGGTGGCCGCTCATCGACGGGGATGCCTGCTGCGCCTGTTCGCTGTTCCCCTGGGGAACAGCGGCGGCCCGGTCGTACGGGCGGTTGACCGTGCGCGGCTCTTCGCGGCGCCGGTCGGCAGCAAGCAGGGAGACTTCCTCGATGAGCTGCGCCAGGAGTTCGTTGTGGACCGTCCAGCCGCCCACGGCCGACGACTTCAGGCGGGACTCCTCGGGCAGACCTTCGAGGAGGACGCTCAAGCGACGGAGTCCGATGAATCCGGGCTGGTCTGGGCGGAGCCAGACTCCTCGTGCGTCGAGGTGGTGGAATCGGGAGAGGTCGGATTCGATGTCTCCCCCTCGCTCTCGGAGGAGCCACCCAGTCCGAAGAGTTTTCCCAGGTCGATCCCGTACACCCTGCTCACGCGCTTGGTCATGCGCACGTAGTCGCCGATCGAGGGGTGCAACGACAGGTACCTCTCGAATGCCTCCTCGCCGAGCAGGATCAGGTAGGTGTCCTTGACCGCTTCGAGGAACTTCTTGGGCAGCCTCGGGCGCTTGAAGAGCAGCTCGATCACGTCTCCGACGGCGCTGCCACCCTGGGCCTTGGCGAGGTCACCGAGCAGGCCAACGAGGTCCAGGTCGTCGCTGAGGAGAGGGTCGAGCGCGTCGGCCGGAAGTTCGGCCGGGAAATGGAAGCCGTGCCCGCGGATCAAGAGGTTGAAGCCGTCGGGGTACTGCACCTCGCGGCGCTCGGCGTCCAGGTCGATGTCGTACTGCATGGGGAGTCCTCCCGGTGGGTGACAAGGCACCGGGAAGGTAGAGAGGCCGGTCGGTTTGCGTCTCGGGCTCGGCGCGTGCATCGCACCGCCGGGTTTTTCTATCAACCTTGATAGAGATGATCCGGCGGTACGAGTGTTCCCCTGGGGAACACCCCGTGGGGTGTTCCCTGCATGCGGCAGCAGACCCGGCGAGTCTGACAGCTAATCTCTACCCCGTCCGTATCTCCCACCTATCTGAGAGACATCTGTGGCAGCAAATCTGCGAAGGGCCAAGAAGCAAGCAGCGAAGGGAGCGGGGGCCCAGGTGCCTTCGGTGCCCTCACCCGCTGGAGAGCCGGAGACGCCGAAGTTCTTCGAGCTGCCGGCGAGTACAGAAAACGGCGATGCCCTCTTGGTCGCCGTCACCGACATCACTGCGAACCCGTTCAATGACCGCGATCTGGGGGACCTGACCGGGCTCAGCGAGAGCATCGTCAAGGACGACCTGCTCCAGGACATCGCTGTGATGCACACCACTGAGTTCGCGAAGTTCTACCCAGCGGAAGCCGCAGGCATGGGGACGAAGTACGTCCTTGCCTTCGGTGAGCGCCGGTGGCGTGCGCACATGGCCATCGGGCGGGACGAGATCCCAGCGGTCCTTCGGAACGACGTGGCTCCGAAGATCCGCCGGGTCCTGTTCGTCGAGAACTTCCACCGCAAGCAGCTCTCGGCCGTCGAAGAGGCGCGGAAGTTCCAGCGTCTCCACGTTGAGGAAGGGATGAGCTACCGCGAGATCGTTGAAGAGCTCCACCTCAAGAGCGTGAGTCACGTCTCCCGGCGCCTGGAGCTCCTGGCCCTGCCCGACGAACTTCAGAGCATCGTCGGCACCGAAGACGGCCCCGGTGTCACGCTGGCCCGCAGCATCCTCTCGAAGTTCTCCGAGCCCGAGAACCAGATCCGGGCCTGGCACCTCATCAGGGATGAAGAGATCACGCTGAATGAAGCGGTTCACCGCATTCACAGCGGCGAGGATGTTCCTCCGGGGAACGACGTCCTGACTCAGCGGACCGCCGATACGGACGAACAAGGGTCGAAGAAGCCTTCGGATACCTCACCGGCTGCCGGCACCAAACAGACAACGCCCACGGAGAACACGCAGCAGTCTTCGGGCGCCGGCCAGGCACCCAAGAAGGAAACAACGAAGGTCAGCACAGGTCAGAAGAAACCCCTTGCCGACAAGGAAGCCGTTCAACGCAACCACGCCTCCGCCGACCGTGACGCGGCGTGCCAACACTTGATCGGCTCAGACACGAAGTTGAGCAGCGAGCAGCACGACTCGCTGTACGCTCGTACCTTGCTGGCACCCATGCAGCCCGGCCCGGCCCGGACCCGGTCACACCGGTGGCTGCGCGAAGCGGGCTGTGCGGAATTCACGATCAACGACACGGACTCGTATTTCGAGGCCGTACTGTCTTCGGGCAAAGCGGAGTTGATCAACCGAGTCACCTTCGCAACTGCTCTCGCTGCGGGTGAGATCCGGGCCCGTGACGGGCGTCGGCAGTGGGACCGGACCGACGCCGAGCACGTTCGGCTCCTCATCGAGGCCGGCCAGTACCGCCCCCAGACCGAGTGGGAGCAAACCCAGCTCACCAAGTTCGGTGTCCCATTCCCGGGCGCAGACGAAACAACCGACTCCGAACCCATCGACTGACTGGAACGATGATGTCTACCAAGACTCTTCCCAGGCGCAACCTGCGCCCTGGCGGCCGCAACTGGCCCTTGCTCCTCGCTGCCTTCATCATCACCGGCGGCAGTGCCAAGACCAGCAGCGTCATCATGCTGGGCGCCACGCTCGCACTGCGCGGGTACAAGGTCCGCATCTTCGACTTCGACCATCAGCGAAGCGCCAGCCACATCCTCTGTGCGATGGACGAGCTGCCGGCCGGGCACGGCACGATCTACGACCTCATGCATGGCGACTCGCTTGAGGACTGCTCGACCCAAGCCCGCTACCTGATCTCTCCAGCTGACCCGGAGACGGAAACGCCGGCCGAGTACGAGGACATCGAGAACCTCAAGATCGTCCCCGGCTCGCGGAACGTCAAGAACTTCGACACGGAAACCGGCCAGGAGGGCAACGAACAGCTCATCCTGTGGTTCCGGGAGCTGTGCGACTCCTACGAGGGGGATGACGATGTCTGGCTGCTCGACCTTCCGGCATCGCTGAGCAAGCTCGTCGTGTCGGCCCTCATCCCGTTCCAGGAAGACGACGAGATCGTGCCGCCCGTTCTGGTGACGAGCAAAGAGCAGACGGACCTCAAGGCCACGTTCGAGGAACTGGCAGAGCTGCGAAAGCAGCAGAACAAACGCTCGCGGGGCCGCCGGTCGCTGCCTACGGTCAAGCACATCGTCATGTGCGGCACTCCGACGGCGAGCTACGACGACCCCGAAGGCCACATCACGGTCGCCGCCATCGAGCGGATCTACGGCGAGCACTTCCAGCTGCACAAGGTCCGTTGGAACAAGCCTGTCCGGCAACAGCACCGCCGCCAATCACCGGTCTACGCCTTCGGCCCGAAGAACGCCGCGGCGATCGAGGACTACAACAAGGTGGCCACAGCTCTCGGCTTCGTGGACTTGAATCCCACATAGCGCCCACTGTTCCCCTGGGGAACACACAGGCCCGTACCGATCGCGGAAGACGGCAGCTCCCGCGCCCGGTACGGGCCTTTGCCGTGCGACCACAGATTACGCGGCCGGGCCGAACGCCGGGTCGTTGGTCATCAGGTACCAGGCATCCGTCTCGTCACCACCCTGGACGGCCAGGCGCAGCGGCAGAACGGATGGCTGCGCCTTCTGGAGATCCGTCTGCACGCCCTCCATCTGCATCGCCCGCGGGATGACGTAACGGTACGCCTTGCCGCCGTCGAGGACTTCGACGCAGGCGGCGACCTCGGAGCGGCCGCCGATCCTCGGCGGGCTGAACTTGTAGTGCTTGGGCGCCGTGGGGTCGGTGCCAGCCGGGGTGATTTCAGAGATGGTGCCGCCGCCGAACACGGCCTTGAAGTTCTGGCCGTTCCACTGCTGAAGGTCCACCTCCACGGTGGCGCTGTCGCTCGTCTGGAACGTCCGGCTGGGGAAGTCCGCCTGAGCGCTTTTCACTTGCTCGAACTGCGGTTCTTCACTGAACTTCAACGAATCCTCGCTGGTGAGGCCCACCGAGTACCAGCCGGTGGGCATCGTAACCGTGGCGTCGGCCGGCGCTTCGGTACCGACCCGAGCAAGCCAGACTCGGGTTCGTGCCGGGATGACAATCTGTGTTGCGTTGGTGATCTCGCCAGCCATGGCGGTCTCTCCTCGTGAACAGGGGTTAGGGCCGGGTCACGATGGAGAGAGCGCGGTGTTAACGTCCCGGGCTCAGAACTGCGCGGGCACGGAATACACGACGGGGCGGGCGCGAGCCTCGGCGAGCAGCCGGCTGATCCGTTCGCGCTTCAGGTGCTCCTCGATCGCGTGCCGCGTATCCAGACACGCGAGAGGCGGGTGGCGGATCATCCGCACGGGCATGCCGAAGCTGAACCGCGCGATGGGAATCGCCGTCACGGCCGCACTCCACTCCTCGGAGATCGAGTCGTTCGGCTCCTCGTCGAACACCACGGAATCAGTGGTGCCGACAGCGGTCCACACGCCCACGCCGTTGAGATCTGCGTCAACGAGGGCGATGGCCACAGCGCCGGGTTCGGTGAGGTTCACGGGGCCTCCGTATTGGGGTGAAGGGTGATGAGCAGGCCCATGAGCCAGCGAGGTTGCCCGGTGACGAGCGGCGAGTCGATGAGCACCCCGGAGGGGCGTACGTGGTTGATGACGGGCTGGCCCGGCTTGAAGGGGGCGTCGGGGAGTTCGGTTGCGGCGAGCGCGCACACCAGCAGAGTTCGGCGCATGGCTGCGGGTCCCGGCCAGCCGCCTGGGTCTCCGTACAGCTCCAGTGAGACTTCCGGCTCGGTGGCCCACCGCAGGTTTCGCAGATCACCGCCGGGCCCGGGGGCGACGCGCAGGTGAGGCCACGGGGCTTCTCTGGTGCCGGAGACCCGTCCGGGCCCGCCGAGGGCTTCCTGAACCTTGGGGTGCTCGGCAAGCCAGGCGAGGACGACAGAGACCGGATCGGTGTCGGCGACGGCGTACGTGTCGCTCATAGGTCAGTCGCGCCCGCGAGCGAGGTATCCGCTGTTGCGGAGCTGGCGGGCGTAGTCGGGGGAGACGTGCGCGCTGTCACCGGGCCGCAGGTCCCGCCCGTCAATGCGGAGGTGGTGGGCGAAGGTCACCTTTTCGGGTTCCTGGCCGGTACGGAGCGGGAGGCCGATGACGGTCACGGGGGCCTCGGCGGTCGCGGTGTCCGGCTCGGTGGCGGGGGTGCTGGTCTTCCTGGTGTTCGTCATGACGCGGAAGAGTGCAGCAAGCGCGGCCTTGTGTCGCCCGCTCGATCCGCGGACTGTTCCCCTGGGGAACAGCTATCGGCGTGCGGCGACCACCGCGGCGGCACGCGCCATGTAGAAGGCGCCCTTCGCCTCCAGGTTCCCCGGGTACACGGTGCCGATTTCGGCAGCGACAACCCAGCGGCCCTGGGCGACGACCTTCACGGTGACGGTGCTGCCCGTCACCACAGGCGGTAGCGTGCTGATGTTGCGCGAGATGCCGTCGGGGATGCTCCGAGCGTGACACCGGCAGTTCTTGATGTTGGCGACCGCCCGGGACGTCTCGTCACGCGGCGCCTTCATGTACGTGATGGGCCCGACACCGCGGTGCTTACGATCCCAGCTCATCGAGTTGACCTCGAAGCGAAGGTTGTCGGGGACCTCCTGGCCCTGAGCGCCGACGTGCGTGGGGCGCACCTTGTTGTCGCCGACAGTCACCCACTGCTTGGTGGGCGGGGCGAACACCTTCGCTTGGCGCTCGACCTGGCGGGCGATCTCGTGGACCTTCGGAGCGATCATCGCTGCCAGCTTTTCTTCCAGGCCCGGCTCGACATGGAACTTGGCCATCAGGGCACTTCCGGAGGATTCAGCGTTGCCGTCACAGCGATGTAGTCAACGGCCCCGTGGCCCGGCACCTTCTTCAACGAGGCCGTGGCCACGGCCCAGATGCGGGCGCCGTCGCTGAGGACGTCGCCGGGTTCGAGAGGCCAGGCGGCCGGATCGACCCGAAGAGTCCACGAACCGTCGGTCTGCTCGTTCGCCGCGCCGGGCCACGTGCCGCGCGGCGACGGGCGGGCGTCCGGGGGCGGCGGGACGGGCACGCCATGCGCGTCCCGGGCCCAGGGGTGCGCCAGGACGTAGGCGGTGAGTTCCCGGTCAGGGAGAAGGACGGCCAAGGCTATCCCTGCCCAGCGGCGACGAGGGCCTTGGTGATGCCGGCGTTGACGGCACTCACGTAGGAGGTGAACGTGGCGGTGATGTTCTTCCGGTTGGCCCGGGTCATGTCGCCGTTGAGGAAGAACAGAGAGCGCTGCGCGGTGGTGAGTTCAAGCTGTACGCCCATGCCGCGGGTGTTGCGGTTGCAGATGTTCGTGGGGTCGTTGCCGTTCAGTTCCTCGCTGGCGAGCTGCACGGTGAAGCCGGCGTCCGCGAGGGACTGCCCGATCTGGTCCCGCAGGTTGTAGTCCAGGCCGCCGAGATAGGTGAGGGGCGTGGCGCCAGCTGCACCGTGCCAAGAGATGACGTGGGAAGCGGACCGGGTCATGAGGAGGGCCTGCGGCTCGTCGTAGCGGGTGGAGGTGATGTGCAGGTCGCTGTTGGTCCCGGCTGCTTTGAAGGCGTCCAGGGTGTAGAAGTCGTGCATGTCGCCGGCGGCTGCGGCGGCAAGTTCCGTGGTGCCGGTTTCGATGCCGCCGCCGTGTATGGCCAGGTGCAGCAGCGTGGAGAACTGCGAGATGCGCCAGGAGCGCTGATAGTCGATGCCTTCGATCTGCCCGCCCGCCAGCTCTGCGTACGAGTTGTAGAGGTCTCCCATGGGTGTCCTGTCTGCTCAGTTCGGGTGGCTTACCAGCGGCGGTAACGGCGCCCGTGTCCGTACGGCCAGGGCACGGTAGGTGTGACGCCGATGGGACGGTAGAGCCGTTTGCGGTACCCCGAGAGCGAGTCCAGGGCGGGGAGCGCGCCGGCCTGCCCTTGGGCGGGGGGTGTGTCGTAGCTGACCGACTGGCCCTCGGCGGACAGGGAGGTGACACGGCGCTGTCCGCCGTCGGCCTCCGGGTCGTTGCGAATGCTCTCCGCGGCGTGTGCGACGACGTACCGGGTGATGGGTTCCTCGGCCGCACCGTCCAGCCCGACGAGAAGCCGTACATCATACGTGCCATCCAGGTTGTCGCTGTAGCTGACGACGGTGGCCACGTCGTCGAAATCCTGGACCGGCCAGGCCCGCGGATCGGTGAAGGCGTAGCCGTACAGAGGGGTGACCGAGTTCAGGGACTGGGGGCGCGGAACCAGGGGGCGGCCCAGGTATCCCACGATGTCCTTCTGGGCTTCGGCGATAGCGTCCCGGTACTTCTCACGCTGCGCGGCAGTGATCGGCAGGGACACACCGACCTTGGAGGCGATCTCCTCGGCGGACGCGAGGAGCCCGGTGCCCAGGGGGAGGTCTACGCGGACGGTGCGGTCCGTGGCAGGTTGCTGGTCCTTGGCCGGGGTGAAGGTGACGGTGCACCAGTACCGCCCATCCGGCAGGTTGTCAGGAATCGTGAACCGGTACACGGTCGCGCGTAGGCGCGCGGCCGGCCCGGCAGTCGCCACGACAGTGCCGTTGCGGCCGGGGGCCTCGTACAGGTCGATCCTGCTGACCTGCCCGCCGTCCACGTCGGGGTCGCACAGCGCCCCGGCCCAGACGGGTCGGTAGTCGTACACCGCCACCTGATTTCTCCTTTACTCGCCGGCGTGCGCCGTGTTGGTCTGCGCGTGGAGCTGAGCGACGATGCGTTCGGCCTGGGCGCGCTTCAGTTCAGCGCCGACCGGGACGAGCAGACGGGTGGTCGGGGTGCGGTAGGTGCCAAGTCCGACGTGCTCGACCAGGCGGACGGTGCAGCGCATGGTGCTGCCGTACGGCATGACGGGGATGAAGATGGTGTCGGGATCTGTCGGTGGCCGGCCCGTCGCGTCGTCCACGATGCGGTCGCCAAGCTGCGCGGGGAGGAGCTGCTGGGCGGTGGTCAGGGGCTCGTGGACGGGCTCGGGTGCGGGCTCGGCCGGGGGTTCCAGCGGGGCCACATCGGGGATCTTGGTATCGGTGTCGTCCGCGACGGCCTTGTCCTCTGGGGCCTCGGTGATCTCGGTGTCGTCCGGGGCGGGCTTGCGGGTGCGGGGCGTGGGCACGGGTCCTCCTGCTGGTGGGCGGGTGTTGAGCGAGAACCCTGGACCTTGCGGGAGGCTTACGTCGCGCCGTGGCGTTCCTGGGCGAGCGGCCACGGCGCGACGGGCCTCGCGGCCGTCAGGAGTAGGTGTAGCCGCCGGTCTTCGTGACCGCGCCCGCCTCGTCACCCACGACTACGTTCACCGCTCCTGCTGCTCCTGCGGGAGCGGTGACCTGGATTCGGCCGGAGGACAGCACCTTGAGAGCCGTGCCGGCCGTGTTGCCGAACTTCACGTCGGCGACCCCGTCGAGGTTGGTGCCGGTGATGGTGACGACGGTCCCGCCGGCGGCCGGGCCTCCGGCAGGGTTGATGGTGGCGATCGTTGCAGCGGGGAACAGCTTGTCGATCTGCGACTGCCGCAAGATGGTCCCCGCCTTGAAGAGCAGGGTGCGGATCGACCCCTCGGGAACGCTGTCGCGGGTGTCGTTCGGGCGGGTCCCGAGGTCGTGCACCCGCGTCGAGTACACGTCTGCGGTGACCCGCTTCTCCGGATCGCTGGCCGCGGTGGCGGGGAAGGCCGCCTTCGTGATTCGGGCGCCGGCTGCGTTGTACAGGCCCATGGTGGTGTCCCTTCTCGGTTTCGTACGGAAGGGCGCAGGATGCAGGAGGGGGCGAGCTTGAGTCGCGCACTGTCGGGTCACAGGATGCGCAGGTCGTCCCAGCCGTCTGCGGTGACGGAGAAGACGAGCAGGCCGGGCTGGGAGACCTCGCCGGACCGTACGGCGTACCAGTCGCTGCCGTTGTCGAGGGTGGGGGCCTGCACCCACAATCTGCCGTTGCCGAGCTGCTGTGCGCGGAAATGATGGAAATGTCCCGAGACCAGAATGCGGGCGTCGGCGATGGGCTGGCGGCCGAAGCTCTGGCCCTTCCACCAGTCGGCGGCCTTTTCCGGGCGGGCGTACTGGTGACCGTGATTGAGGCCGACGATCGTCCCGGCCATGTCCAGGGACAGGGTGTCGCGCCAGGGCTCGGGCATGGCAAAGGAGACGTGGCCGTACGCGTCGGGGTTACGCCCGTAGGCATCCGCTATCTGGGACATGACCTCGATGCCCCAGTCGTCTTCGGGCGGGCCGACGGCGTCCTTGCCTCTGCGGACTCTGGCGTGGTTGGAGCCGACGGTCGCGGCGACGACGCGGGGGAAGGCGGTAGCGAGCCGGTCCAAGCCCTCGAAGGTCAGCCGGCGGTGCAGCCTCACCATCTGAGTAAGCGTCAAATCATTGGTATATGCCTGACTTGTTACATTTTCGAATCCTTCGATGCAGTCGCCAGCGTCCAGCCAGTACGCGGAGTCCGGGGAGCGGCCGATCTTGCCGAGATCACGAAGATGATCCTGAAGCCGGTCGAAGCGGTCAGCGACCCGGGCGACGAGCTCCTTCGTACCGCCGTCGCGGCCGACCTTCCCGGCCTGCGGGTCGGCGTACACCACGGCGAGCGCCCGCGCGGTCGTCTCGGCAGCTGCGCGGGGCTTGCGGCGCCGGCGCATGGCGTCACGGATGAGGGCGCTCAGGTCTTCGGCGGACGCCCAGCCGGGCACAGACGGCTCGATCAGGTAACGGCAGCGCCACACCGGCCGGGTGACGGCGTCCTCGCCCTGGGCGTCGCGGTGCCAGGCCGCCGGATCGTGGCGGGCCTCCACCAGCCGTACGCGGTAACCCTGCGGGACGACCAGGCCCAGCTCCTCGACGCGGGAGCGCCACCCGGTCTCGTTCTGCGCCGGGGCGTCGGCGGCGGGAGCGGTGACGAGCATGGAACCACCGGGTTCGTACCGGACTCCGGGCTCCCAGCCCTTGGGGGCGCTCACGGGCGGCCGGGTGGTCTCGGGCACGGTGGTCTGCTGAGGGGAAGCCGGGGCGAGCAGCCGGTCGAGTTGGTCGTCCAGGCTCATCGTGCGCACCTGCATCCGTTGGACGAACCGCGGCGCCGGTGCCGGGCGACGGCCGGCGACTGAACGGTGTGGCCGCTCGCGGTGAGGGTGTCTGCGATCTGCGTCGACGTGATGGTGGGAGTGTCCAACACCTCCCGGACCTTCCGTGCGGTGGCGTCGTCCAGCGCTTCGAGGATGTTGCCGACGGTGCACCGGGGGCCGCGTACGGCCGGGGGCGCGTCGGCCAGCTTGTCGAGGGCCGCGAGCAGCCCGTTGGTGTCTGCCACGGCAGTCCTCACTCTCCTGATAGGGGACGGGGCCCGGACCGTTCAGTCCGGGCCCCGTAGTGGTGTGCTCCGCCGGTTAGTTCGGAGTGGTCCAGGAGCCGAGGACGAAGCTCTCAGGTCGGGAAATTTCGAACCCGAGTCTTTCGTCGGCGCGGAACGTGAGGACACCGCGCTCGAAGTTGTCGCTGTTCTCGCTGGAGACGGTGACGGAAACGTTCTCCCGGTCGTAGATCTGGGCACCCATCCCGAAGGCGCCCAGAAGGTACTGCCCATCGGGCATGGCCGTGGTCTCCACGACGTTGACCCTCCACACCTTCTTCTGCGCGCCGACGGCGACCTGGAGCGCGACGCGGAACGCGCCGGTGTCGTCGGTTTCGACCTCGACGTGCTCCCACATGGTCGGGGAGAGCACGACACCGGTCGGCTCGTACTCGGCCAGGAGCGACTTCGTCATGGCGCGGCGCATCTGGATTGAGAACTTGTCCTTCGGGTCCCCGGTGTACTGCTGGACGCCCGGCGTGTTGAACAGGCCGGTGAGGGATGTGCCGTCGGTACCGACGGAGTGCAGGAGGTCGAAGTCCTCGGCGAACTTGATGCCCTCGATGAGCCGCGAGTTGATGAACTGCTTCAGCCGCGGCTCATCCGAAAGGATGTTCTTGTGTCCGTCCAACATGTGGGAAATTTCTGCGATCGGGAAGGCCACGGGCTCCAGCTTCAGCTTTGAGCGGGGGGCCCGGCCGAACACGTCGGTGTCGAGGCCGGTCGGTGCGCTGACGCCGTCGGCGGCCCGGCGCTCGGCGACCTGTGCGGCGTTGTTGACCCACCCGGTCTCACGGATGCCGAGCAGCACCGCGTTCTTCGTCTTGGCGGCCGGGAACAGGTCGCGGATGTGCCACTTGCGGCGCTGGGCCTCGGTGATGCCGAGATCCTGAACACCGCCGAGGGCCTGGTGGGTGTGGGTTCCGGCGGAGAGGCTGAAGATGGACTTGCCCTCCATCTCGGCACGGATGAAGGGGCGGTCCTTGAAGTCGGCGCGGGCCGCGGCCTTGTACGCGTCGGACTCCACGAACATGTCGCCGAGGCTCTTGGCCTCGTAGCTGTTGCCCGGGTTGCCGCCGTAGAACTGGCCGGCTGCGGAGGAGCCGTCGGGGGCGTCGAGGTAGTCGTTGAGGGATGCGGCGCCGGTCGCGGCGTCGATCAGCCCCTTGATCTCCTGGGCGTTCTTGACGGCTGTGACGTACGCGTTGCGCTGTTCGGTGCTGACAACGAACGCGCCGTTTTCCTCCTTGAAGGTGCCGGCGATGCGCTCGGCCTCTGCGGTCTCCGTGGCGAGCTGCTTCTTGAGGCCGGGGAGGAGGCTCTTGTCGGTGGTGGCGGTTGCCATGGCTGATTGCACTCTCCTGTGCTGGATGGGCGATTGCGTGCGTCGCTCGCCCGGCCAGCACCGGGACGCCTCAACGCGAGGCGCATGAAAGAGGAGTGCGGCAGTTAACGTCTCGGGCTCCCGGGCGCGAAAGTTCGCGATGCCGGGAGCCCGGTGTTTGCGCAGCTCAGAGGGCTAGCGATGCGAGTGCTGCCTTCACCTCGTCAGCGTTCAGGTGGACTGTCTCCTCGTCCTGGTTGTCGTCGCTGGGTTCCTCCTCGCCGGTGTTCCCCGGGGGAACAGTGCTGTCCGTGTCCGTGGAGGGGGTGCCGCTGGTGCCGTCGTCCGTTTCGTCGTCCCAGCCGTCCGTGATCTCGTATTCGCTGTCCCACAGGTCCAGGGAAGAGCCGGCCGGGGCAGAACGGGTGGTGTCGTTCATGGGGAGTCCCTTCTTCGCGAGCGTGGTGAGCAGCTTGGTGATGGTGGGCTTGAGGTGGCTCAGGTGGGCGGGCTCGGCATCGGATATCTCGATGAGGGCTGTGGCGTCTTCCAGGGCCATGGCGGTGGGCTGGACGAAGCGCGCCTCGATCGCTTCGTCTCCCGCGACGGCGTGGGTGCTGCCAGCCACCGGAACTGCCACGGTGGTGAGTTCGACGGGGGCAGGGGTGCCGAGGTCGATGTCCCGGCCGGCCGCGGTGTACGGGATCTCGTAGGTGGTGTTCTCGTTGCGCAGGTGGAGCGAGGCGATGAACCGGTCCGGGTACGTCGCCTCGATCGCGACGAAGCATTCGTCGTCGCTTTCGGACGCCAGGAGAGTGCGGGCCGCGTCCCTCAACTTGTCCCGAAGCTGCTCGTAGGAGAAGGGCAGGGGTGGATGCATGGCTCCTCCAGGGAGCGTCAGGGGCGGAGCGGACTTGGCTTCGAGTACGACCTGGGCGGCGGACTTGTGCTCCACGGCGCGGTGGCGGCTGTGGTTGGCCCCGTCGGCGGACTTGGCCTCCAGGACGATCTGTGCGGCCGACTTCACCTCGACCGGGGCGGGCTCGGGCTCGGCGGCAGGCGCTTCATCCAGGTCACCGCCCAGTGGCACGAACAGGGTGTCCGGGCCGCGTACGACGGCCACTTGGTCGAAGGTGACTGGGGTGGCCGGGACCGCTGGGGTGTCCGGCAGGTCGTATCCGAGAGTGACGTGCGGGGTGAACCCATGGTTGGTGCGGACCTTTTCGGAGTACACCGAGGTGCTGAGCGTGTCCATGATGCGCTGGCGCAGCTCGGCGAGACCGGGCACGTCCAGGGGCACCCAGGTGGGCTCTCCGTCACCGGTATCGGGGAAGCGGCCGATGCCGCCGATGGTGCCCTTGAGGGTGTCGCGGCCGGTAACGGCCGGGGTGATGATGTCGCGCAGGTCGTCGGGGTGACCGCCGAGCTCGCCGGCATCGCCGAGATAGGCGAGCGTGACGTGCAGGTGGTCGGCCGGTGTGCCCCCGGGGTGCGCGATGCTGGCGGCCACGTCCGCGGGCAGACGCAGCGCAATCATCACGCCGCGCCCGGTCTGGGATTCAGCGGCCTTCAGTTCCACTGCGGACCACGTTGCCTTGCGCTCCAGGTCCCCTCCGGAAGCCGGGGAGGCGGCTTTGACTTCCAATGTGCGCGTCATCGGGTGGGCGCCGTGCAGGACCGGGCTGATCTCGTAGAGGTCCAGGTCGTGGATGATGCGTACGCCGTCGTGGCGCTTGGACGCCCCGCCCGTGACGACCTTGTAGCCGATGCTGAACTGCGCTTCGCCGTTCTCGTGCCACTGCTTGACCTGCTCGTAGGTGTCGCGGCCCCGGGTAGTGCGCAGGTTGTACTGGACCGTTGCGACCAGGCCGCCGGCCCCCGTCGGCCACACCGCGCCCCCGGGTATCGAGGCGAACCGGGGGTCTCCGGGCTTCCACTCCTCGATGTCGAGGACGATGCCGACAGGGTCCTTCCACTCATGGTGCCAGGCCGCTTTCACTCGCCGGGTGGCCAGAGTGCGGGCGAAGGCGCCGGGGACGATGAGGTCTTGCACCTCGTCCACGACGCCGGTGACGGCGTAGATGGCGCGCACCATGCCCTTGCCGTTGGCGGTGCGGCGGTACGTTGCGTTCGCGGGCGGTGTTCTCGGCACGGCGGGTTCCTCCTGGGCGGGCTGGGTGCGCACCGTGCCCTCACAGGGGGGTTAGCGTCCCGTGGTGCCCGTCTGGCGGCTCAGCTCCACGGCTTGCCGTCCTCCTCGTCCTCCTCGTCCTCCTCCTCGTCGGGGGCCTTCTCGGCGCCTTCGGGCTTTTCCGGCTCGGTGTCGTCTTCCAGCACCACCTCGTCCGCAGTGCCGAAGTCGAGCGGCAGACCCTCGCCCGGCGGTGTAACCGAAGGGTCAGAGCCCTCGTCCGGCGCCGTGGCCGAGGGGTCCGGGACCTCGTCGGCGGGCTGCTGCTCCGCGTCTATCTCGCCTCCGGTGCTTCCACCGGTCTGCGCCATGCCGGAGTCGTCCACGTCGATCGCCCAGGCATCCGGGTCCGAGTACCGCCACACCTGGCCGGTCTCGTCCCTCACCCAGCCCGTGAGCGTCCCGTCCTCGGCCTTGTCCAGCCAGGCTTGCTCCCCGGACTGACCAGAGAACGCGGCGTAGGCATGCGCGGGGTCGCTTTCGTCACCCTCGTCGTAGACGTCTCCGGCCCAGGGCCGGGCATCGTCCTCCTGCGGGGGCTGAGGTTCGGGCTCCTCGGGGACAGCGCCCCGGGCCGCGGCGGCGGGGTCTTCGGTCTGGGGGAGAGCCTTCACGGCATATGCGTAGTCCACGCGGCGCAGAGTGACGGGAGGTCCCGGCTTACGTCTTGCCCCGGCCCCCTGTCGGCCCGCGTAGCGAATCGCTAGGATTCTGCTATGGCTACCACTCAGTTGAATGCGCGAGTCCCCGAGGAGCTGGCCGCTGCGGTGCGCGCCTCCGCGACTCGCGCCGGCATGAACATCGGTGACTACGTCGCCTCAGTGCTGGAAGCGGATCAAGCCGCGGCATCGAGTCCGGAGCTCCGCGAGGCTCGCGCGCAGATGCACGCCGCCGCGGCGTACAAGAAGTGGGTGTCCAATGGCCGGTCCGAGGACGGCACGATGAGCATGGGCGAGGTCTTCGGCGCGTGACGGCCATCCCCGCGCGGTTCGCCGCGAACGTTGGCGAGACCATCAAGAACCTGCCGGTCCCCGCCAAGGAGGAGCTGCACAACGTGGTACTGCGCGCGTGCTCCGACCCCTGGTCGTGGCCGCAGGCCGACAAGTACGAAATGGACGAGACGGTGCGCGTCATCACGACGAGCGCCGCCATCGTCCACTACGTGATCCTGCCGGGCCCAGATCCTCACCTCTGGGTCTTCGCGATCACCGTGTGAAGCTCACCGCTGCAAACTCGCAGTACGCCGTGCGAAAAGGACGAACCCGGCGGCCGTGAGGAGGTAGGCAACGGCTCCGGCCGCGAAGCGCGTCGCGCTGAGGCCGTCACCGGGAAGCACCACGGCCGCGAAGACGAGCAGGGCACCGCAGGCCAGCACGACTGTGTCCCGTACGAAGTGCTGTCTTCCCTGCACGGATCACCCCTCCCTCGCCGCCTGGCGCTCGAATCAGCTTAGGACACCTCCACGACCCGCGTGTGGGCCCTCAACACTGCGAGCACCGCGGTGATGTCCGTGGGCTCCAGTGTGCGCTGGGGCCCGAGCGGGCCGAGCAGGACCGGTTGCCCGGCGTACTGCTCGACCAGGGCCCGCACGCGGCGGGAGCCGGTCACCGGCCGGTCTTCCCGGCCGGTGACCTCCACCTGATAGGCCGCCCCGTCGTCCAGCGTTCCCGTCACCAACATGCTTGTCTCCTTCTTCTACCGGGTGGCGAGCAGTCCGAGAAGGAATGCCCGTAGGTCGTCGTCCTCGTACCAGTCGCCGGAGAACAGCGTCGCCAGGCCGAGCGGCACCATGTCGTCCGCAGAACCCTGGTGCAGCCGGTTGCGGAACAGGCGGCCAAGCAGCACGTCCAGAGAAGTGCGGCGCCGCGCCCCGACCCGTCCCGCATGGGTCCGAGTGAAGTGGAACGCTTCCTGGGCGGCCAGCAGGTCCGGGTAGTTCCGCTGGAGATGCGCCAGCAGAGCGTGCGCGGCCGTACGCCGGCCCCCGTCGCCGAGGTCCGCGACCGTGGCGGTCCTGCTGGCACCGTCGTACATACCCCTGTCACCGCTGCGCGCAGCAAGGAAACGGGATTCCGTCGGGGCCAGCCAGTCGCGGGGCACGAACTGGGAGATGTCCGCGAGCGCGCGAGATGCGCCCGGGTCGCTGTCCGGGGTCAGGACCAAAGTGGCCGTCGTGCCGGGGCCCATCTCCCTGACCTGCGCCAGGGATTCGCGGACGGCGTCCGGCAGGGCCGCCGAGTATGCCCGCTGAAGGCGCTGCGCTTCCTGCCGCGCAGCCTGCGCTTCGACGCGTGCCGCAGCGATCTCCAGGTCCGCGTCCGGCGCACCCCCGGCCGCCGCCGCTTCCAGGTCCCGAAGACGCCGCCCGGCGTTGTCGGCGTAGTCAGCGGCGTGCCGGACGGTGCCGTGCGGGTCATCCCCCAGTTCCGGCGCCGCCGCGGTGAGCCGCGCGGCCACGTCGGTGTCCAAGTCCTGGCCGGCGGCCCGGACGACAGCCAGATGCCGCAGGGCCTGCGGGCCGGGCCCGCCGTCGACCGCGCGGTCCATGGTCCACCGCACCCCGTCCTGGACAGACGGAAGCTGGCCGGCGGCCAGCGTTGATCGGCTGGAAGGCCGGTACCAGCGAGCACGGCGGGAAACCTGCCCGAAGCGGCCCGGAGCTGGTAGGAGCCGCGCCCAGTGCGCAACGCGGTCACCGAGCGGCAGGCCGTCGCTTCGCTGCGGCAGGTCCGCCGCAGCGGCCAGGCGGCGCAGGCGGCGAGTCTCCGGCCACGCCTTGATGCGCTGCATCAGGCCACGGCGGAAACGTGTGATGCGCTCGCGCAGGTTCCGTACGCCTTCACGGCCGCGCCGCCACGCCTTCGCCAGGGCCTTGAGGAACGCAGCGACCAGGGCGACGACCTTCCGCGCGATGGCGACCAGTGCGGCCACGATGTGCGCGAAGACCCCGGGGCGGCGTCCGGCGGGCACATTCGCAGCGATGCGCTGGGCTGCGGCATCGCGGCTGGCGGCCATACGTGCGGCGAGCTGCGCAACGATCGCGGCCCGACGCTCCTCGGTCAGCTCACCACCGGATGCGGCAGCCTGGAGGGCTTCACCCAATGCCTCGCCGACGTGCTGGGCCACAGCGTCACCGGCGCGGAAGTCGCCGTCGGTGCTGTCGCCGGTGCGGGGCCGGTTACGCAGGGCCTCGGGTATGAGGCGCAGGAGGTCGGCCGCCCGGCGGGCGGTGTCCTGCTGCGACTCCCCATCCAGCGGCTCGAGGTCATCCAGCGTGCGCACCGCGGCGCGGATGGCGTCGTTGCGCGCGCGGGCTGCCTCCGCACGGAGCGAGCGCACCAGTTCATCGCGCTCGGCGCCGTCGATCCCCACGTCGGTGATCGCGGTAAGCGCCCCGTCGCGGGCCCGGCGCATGGCCGCGCGCAGAGCTTTGGGAGTGAGCTGTTCGGCGATCTGCTGGCGGAGTTGGTGAATGCTGCCCGGGGTCGTGGTGCCCTGGATGGCGTTGTCGATGACGGCGCGCACCACGGAGTCCCCGTAGTCCGCCCGGATCTGATTCTGGTCCGCCGCCGGGTTCGGGTCGCGCGGCTCACCGTCGCCGTCGGCCGCCGGCGCTTGCGGGTCGGGAAGCTGGTAGAGCGGATCGGAGCCAGCGAGGGACCGCTTGAAGCGCATCCCGTCCTGATCCTCGATCGTGAGGAGCAGCACGCCACCAGGAGCCTCCTGGATGGCCACGACGCGGTAGGCCGTCATGGTGTCCGGGTCGAACTCGTTCGCCAGTGTGATGGTGTCACCGACGCCCACGGAGGCCACGGTGCCCGGCTCCGGCCGTCCCGCATTGTCCGGCTCGTTGCCCGCTGCCGCGTCCAGGTGATCGGCGGCCCGCTGGGCGGCCCGGCCCTCTGCCGTGGACGGGTCGGCGCCCTCGCGCAGCTCGTCGGCGAGCGCGGACGCCTGACCGGGAGTGACCGGCAGGTCGTTGGCGACGCGTGCCGCAGCTTGCTGCGCCTCGGGTTCATCGGTCGGCGCCTCCCCACGGTCCTCGATGGCGTCGCGTTCCTCGGGCGAGAGCTGCGGGTCAACGGTGGGGCCGGTCACCGGGTCCACGGCCGGCGCCGGTTCGTAGCTGGTGATCTCGCCGTCGCTGCTCGGGGCGTCTTCCGGACCCAGCTCCGGCGCCTGGCCGTCCGTGTCGAGGGCCCGTGTGTAGACGGAGCTGCCAGAGCCGTTGAGGATGTGCTCCTCGCCAGTGGCTACATCCACCGCCGTGATACGCGTGTGCCCGGCGTTGAGTTCTTCCTTGCCAGTCACACGGGCGGCGCTCAGCCCAGTCGTGCCGTTGTCTACCAGGACCACGTCGCCTTCGCGGAGATCGCTCGCCGGAACCCGTTCCAACCGCTGCACCTTGGCATCGCTGGGCGTGTAGTCAGCCGTGCCACCGAGGACACGAAGGTCTGCGATCGGAATGCCGGCCATTCCCTGGGGGGTGGCGACGGTGGCGGTGTCGCCGTCCACGTCCTCAACGGTGCCGAGCCTGTTGCCGTCGCGGTCGCCCACGACATCCCCGGGCCGCACGAGGCGCCCGTCGGCGGTCCAGCCGGTGGGCCGGGCCGCGCCGCCGTCGGTGACGTTGAGGGAGGAGGGTGCGTGGGCGTCGTCCGTACGGTCGTCACCGAACTGCACCCGGGCGTTGCTGGCGTTCGACCCGGTGACGACACCTTCGCGGCCGTTGTCATCGGTGACGACAGAGCCGGGGAAGAGGCCGTTGCCGGACCGGTCTGTGGGCACCCGCCCGGCGATGCCATCGGTGAGGACATCCGATTCCGCGCCAGTCAGCGGGCCACCATCGACCTGGTCGGAGTCGTCGCGGGTGGCGCGCGCCGCGGTGGCGTCGGTGGG
Organism: Streptomyces sp. NPDC003016; assembly: GCF_053591455.1. NCBI lineage: Bacteria > Bacillati > Actinomycetota > Actinomycetes > Kitasatosporales > Streptomycetaceae > Streptomyces > Streptomyces sp. NPDC003016. The sequence goes on along the minus strand of NZ_JBSFTV010000022.1, from coordinate 93,817 downwards.
CACCCATACGGACTCACGCTTGCCGCGGCCGTCGGGGGCGTCCGAGATCAAGACGCGGTACATGCCCTGAACGCGGCGGGCCTTGACGGTCGGAACCTCCTTGGGGCCGTCTGCGACGTACCCCGCCAGAGTGCGCGGCTTACCACCCCTGGTGATGCCGTCAAGCCGAACGAGGTCACCGAGTTCGAGGTCGCTGACCTTGACCCACTCAGCAGGCCGGCCCCCAACATGCTCGGGCGCGGTAGGCGCACCTTCGGCAGGGCGGCCGCCACCAGGCTGGTCCTGGCGCTCGCGGCGGGAGCTGGGCTCTGGCTGCCTGCCAGGGAGTTCCCCGGCCGATGCTGCGGCCTGCCCGGATGCGCTGGTGGTGTTGCTGTCGCCGCCCGCTGTCTGTGACGTGACGGGGGCAGACGTGCCCTGAGCCGATCGGCTGTCGTCCCCCCGGGGCGCGCCGTCGGCGGCCTGTTCCGCGCTATGCCCGTCGGAGCCCAGCCCGGATTCACGGGCGCCAGAAGCACCAGGGGTATTGCCGTCCTGCGCTGCGCTGCTGTTCTGGTCCGAGCCGTCGCGAGACTCCTCTCCGCCGGGGAGTTCGTAGCGATGCTCGTCGACCGGAATGTTCACGTCTTCGGCTCGCACGAGCAGGAGACCTTCCCTGTCCGCAGGGATGATAAAGGTCTCGGTGTCGACGGGGTGCCGTGAGCTTTCCCACGGATCGGGGCTGAGGGTGATACGCCAAGCCTTGTGACGCTTGCCGTCGTAGGTGAGCGTGGCCTTTTTCGGCTCGTCAACCACATACCCGGTCTTGGTACCCGTAGCACCGCCGTACGTGGTGACACGCCCGCTGAGCTTGACGATGTCGCCCTTGCGGATATCGGCCACGGCTACGGAAGTTGCTCGTTCCTCACCGCCGCTCTCCATCAGCTCGTTGAAAAACTGCTGAGCAGCGCGGTTGAGGCGGGCCTCGTGGTGAGCAGCCCGCGGGTCCTCGGGCCGCAGAAGGTCGAGGTACTTCTCAATCGAGCGTGCGACGTACTTCGGGCCGCCCATCTTCCGCTTGTTGCCAGTGGGCTCGGGCGGTGTGTAACGCGTGGCCATCCACAGCAGCTCATCGTGCGCCTGCACGAGATCATCGGCGGTGTTCCCGCTCGGCGTGATCCCGTTGCCGAGCGCCACGAGGAGGCTGCGCAGCGCGTCGTAGCGTGCCACCTCTTCGTCGTTGAACTCCGGCCCCCCCAAGGTCTCGGGCAGATCAATCTGGACTGCCAGATCCAGCTTGTTCGCCAGGCCCGGGTCTACATGGCTCGGATCAGCATTCCGTGCCCGCTCCCGCAGAACCAGGTGAGCCAATGCTGCTTCCCGGCTGGCGAAATTCGGCGATTCGGCGCTGAAGGGAGACCAGCTATGCCAGCTCTCTACCGCGTCGTCCTGGTAATGGGCATGGAGGTGCGGCCCGTGCAGTTCACCGATCCGCCGGCCATTGCGCCACACCTGCCCCTCACTGTCTGAGCGCACCACGGGAGTCAGCACGACAGCTTCCGCAGCCAACGCCTGCCTTTGTTCGGGGGTGAAGAACAGCCGCTCGCCTTCCGCATTGAGTACGTGGCCCGGCCCTTCCTCCAACCCCCTCCACGCCTCCTTGGGAGGGATCTTCCAGCCATCACCGCTTGGTGCACCGCTCGCTGCCGACTCCCCGCTACCGCTCTCCGCCGGGTCGGTGGAAGTCTCATCAGTCCGTGCGCTCTCCGACTGGCCAGGCCCTGCACCAGCAGCGTTGCCCCTTTCAGCTGTTCCGTCCGCGGCACCCGCAAAGGACTGCGCAGCGCCCTCACCGCCGGCTACGGGCTCGGCGTCAGGAGCGCTGGACTGCTGCCCGCTACCACCCGGCTCGTCCTCACCCTGGGGTGCCTCTTTACCGCGCAGATCAGCGAACACGTTCCGAGTCCGGCTGACTGCTCCGGCCAGGGACGTACCGTCCGGGCTCTGCCACCGGCCCAGCTGCTCCTCGCCGAGGGTAGGGCTGGCCCAGTCGATCAATTCACCGTCGGCATCCCGCAGCTGCTCGTACGCGCCCGCAAGGCGGCGTGCGCCTTCCCGGCCGCCGATTGCTTCGCCGTCCGCCTCCCAGCCTTCCAGGTGCAGGCCACTTGCCGCGATCCCGAAACGCCAGGTTCTGCCAGTGTTGGTCCAGGTGACCAGGCCGCCGCCGGGCGACAACGTGAGGCTGTCGTTACTGGCGAGCTGACGCAGGTACTCGGCGTGCTGCTCGGGGTCAGTCCCGCTCGGGACTGGAGCCTCGCCGGAACGGTAGCGGGCCAGCAGCGCCTTCAGCCGACGTGGTTCGTCCAGGTCCGCCGACGTGCTGCGGTCGTCGTCGTTATCCCTGTCCCGGTCGCGGTTGTCAGGGATGTGCGGGATGAACGGGCGGCCGCCCGCAGCGCCGGGCTTGTCCGCCCCGTTCTCCGGGCGGTTGCGGTCGCGGTCGCGGCGGCGCTGGCGACGCTGCCCGTCTCCCCGCTCCTCCTCTTCCTTCTGGCCTGCGGCGCCCTCTGGCGCGCTGTTGTCGTCGCCTGGCGTGTCCGAAACACCGCTGTCCGGGGACTGCTGACCGCCCCTGCCTGCACCCCGGCTACGGCTTTCACCGCCGGAGTTCTCCCCGCGGCGGCTGCCCGCTGTGTTCTCGTCCTCGCTGTCTCCACTGGCGGTGGACTCGCCACCTTCCTCGGCGCGGCGCTCGTCATACGCGGCTACGAGGGCCGCAACCGCATGGTCACGGTCGTGCCACTCACCAGTACCCCCCAGGTGGTTATCGTCCTCGGTGTTCCACTGCGCACCGAACTGAAGGACACGGCCGGCCTCTTCGCCGCCGACCTTCACACGCCATCCCTCCTTGTCGCCAACGGTGGACGACATGTCGAGCGCCTCCAACTCGGCGCGGTCCACGAAGGCCCGAATCCGCTCCTCGCCGCCCAGCTTCTCTGCATCCCTGACGCGGACGTTCTTACGCTCCTCGCGGTGCCTCTTCAGCTTCTCCAGGTTCCGGCGCGCCCAGTGAGGCGTTTGGTCATCGGCCGGAAGCTTCGGGGCCTCGTCGCGAAGCCACAGCTCCAACTCCTTGATCCAGTCGTCCAGCTGCTCGTCGGTCTTTTCCTGCCACGGCCACTGGGGGAAGCTGATGCGCGGGCTGGGCACGCTGTCGAACGTTTCTGATTCCGTGCCGGAAGCAGAAACGCGCTCCGCCTCTCCCTGCGGCGCTCCCGGGCCACCGAAACGCTGGGCGTCCTCAGATTCCGGTGCGCTCAGGCGCTCGACCTTCTCGTCCAGGAGGATCGTTACCGCGTTTCGGGGTGACGGCTTCTCGCCCTGTCGGCCGATGTAGAGCCTCCACGCCTTGATCCGCTCTTTGTTGCGGGTAGCGGTGACCTGCTCCGGATCGGCAAGGACGTATCCCTCACGGATTACGGAGTTGCCAGCGGTGTTCTGCGTCTCAGCTCGAACGTAGTCGTCGACCGACACCTGGTCCGGGTCGAGGACTTCGGTCTCGTCGTCCGCGGTGTCCGCTGCGGACGACGCGCCTGGCGCCTGCTCGACGCGATCAGACGTCTGGACCTCCGCCAGGGCCAGCTTCGCCTTCGCCAGCAGACTGGAATAGGTGTCATCAGGGTCGTTACCCGCGTTGGCCAGCCACTCCTCGTACATCCGGATGACTTCAGAGATTTCCTGAGCACTGTCGGCGGAGCTCATTTCCCTCGGCGGTGGAGCGAACCGGGGAGCTGACTCATCCATAGCGCCGAGGCGCTGCCTCTTCAGGAGCCTCTGGGCGTACCAGTTGTCCGACGCGACGTACGGAGCGACGTGACCGCTCCCGGGCGTTCCGGACTGGTATGCCGCAACGAGATCCGCGACGGCTAGGCCAGGAGCGTCCACGGTGCGGAATTCGCCCTCCACCCAGTTGGGCCTGTCCCGGCGGTGGGAGACAAAGCCGCTGTCATCGAGGTAACCGCGCCAGTCGCGTATGCCCGAAGCATGGAGCGCAATCGGGTCTTGCAGGATGAGACCGATGCGCTTGCCACCGACGTAGACCGCGCGGCCCACCTCAGTACCGTGCACATGCAGCTCACCGTGTTCCACGTCAGGTGCGCCTGCTCGGCTCGCGTCCAGGGACTCGCGGGTGTCGCCGGCGCCCTTCCATCCGAAGTCGTTCGATTCGGTTCGACCGACCATGGCCGGGTTGTTCGCCCGTGTGACGGCTTGTCCATCCGGGACGAAGACAGGGTGGTGTTGAGGGTGGACGCCATCGTGCCGACCGAGGAACAGTTTGTACCCGGCGCGTTCCTCACCGTCCACAGTTACGGTGGCTGGCTCCGGCTTAGCACGGAGGTACCCCTCACGGACTACGGAGTTGCCAGCGCTGTTCTGTGTCTCAGCTCGAACGTAGTCGTCGACCGAGAGGTCTTGAGGCGCGACGGTTTCCGCCTCATCGCTGTTGTCGGCAGAACGGCTCTCTGCGGGCTCCTTGGCGGCGTTCTGTGACGGCGTGGCGTCGGCGTGCCGCTCCACATGCTCATCCCTGGCGATGGTGACCAGGTTGCGGAGATTCGCCTCGTCGCCCTCCTCACCGACGTACAGGCGCCACGACAGCGTCTTCACGCCGTTGCGGATCGCGGTGACCTTCTGCGGCTCGGCAAGAAGCCGCCCCGAGACGGTGGTGGCCTGCCCCCGGTTGTCACGCCCGCGCACCGTGATCCGGTCACCGACGGTAAGGCCGTCGGGTGCAACCAGGTCGCCCTCCGCTCCGGCTTCTTCGGCCTGCCGTTCCTCAGCCTGCCTGGCTGCTCGTCTGGCTTCCCTCTCTCGCCGTTCAGCCTCCTTCTCGACCGCTCGCTGCTCCTCTGTGGCAATGAACCTTTGAACGGGATCACTGTCCCTCTCGCCCTGCACGACGAGGAAGTCGGCCGGCTGGAAGCCGAAGGCGCCGCCATCGCGGCCGAGGTCGGAGCCGTCTACCCACACCTCGTGGTCATTTACGCGGGCACTGGCGTCTTGCTTGATGACCATGTACCGGTTGGGGCCGAAGGCCTCACGGACGATGTCGCCTTCCTTGAGGTCGCGGTACGACGTCAGCCGCTCGCCTTCCTCAAGCGGCTTGTGCCGCAGCGCAGTGTGCTGCGCCTCGACAGCAAAGGCCCGCAGGTTGGCAGCCAGTTCGTCCGGGAGCGGGCGGACCGTGCTGGTGCCCATATGCCATGCACTGCGGCTTGCGATGTAGAGATTCAGCGCGCCCCGGTCCGTGTCGCCGCCGGCGAAGGCAGCTTCCGCCTCACGCCAGTCCTTACGCAGGGACCCGTCAACGCCTGCCTCCTCCAAGGCACGGAACCTCTCGGCCACCACCCCAGACATCTCCGGCACAGTGCCTTCGCCGGTGCCGCTCGGCTGCTCCTCTTGCCCCGTGACGGCGGTCGGGCCTCCGCCCTCGGAACCAGCCTGCTCCCGCCCGGTCTGAGTGCGCCACGGCGCATTCTCCGTGGCAGCGCGTGCTTGGCTCTCGATACTGCGGTGCTGCTCGTCCTGCGCCTCCCACTTGGCGCGGGTCGCCCGGTGGCGGGGGAGGTAGGCGTCGATCGCATCCAGGAAGTTACGCAGCGGCTCTTCCATCGTGCCGCGCTCGCTGTCCTCAAGGGTGCTCAGCAGGCCCACGGCGCGCTCGCGTGCGTCGATGAGACCGAGTTCGGCCCCCTCGTAGTCGTCGTCTTCGTGCGCGTTGAGCGCCGCAAACAGGGCGCGGCGGAGCAGCGGTACAGCGCCAGGCATGCCCTCGCGGTCCCAGGTGGCGTCGGCGGCCCGAGTGACTGCGCCTTCCGCAGCATCGACGTACGTCAGGCCGCGACGCCAGGCCACGCTATTGGCATACGGCGCGGCGGCCGACGTACCGGCGGAATTCTCCGGCGCAGCCTGAGTGGTCTCTTCCACCGCTTCGGTTAGCGGCTGATACGGCTTGTCGTACGGGTTCTTCTTTGCTCTGCGCTGCTGCTCGCGCTCCAGCCCCGCGTGGCGCAGCACATCCTCCTCGCTCGCTTCGTCGGAGGCGATCAGCCCGGCCAGGCGTTCGGCTTCCGTGCCCAGCTCGTCGTTGTTCATGGCGAGCGCGTCCACCACCGGCGGGGCGACCCGGTCCCGCTCCTTCTGTCGCGCTGCTGCTGCATCCCTCTTGGCGGCGCGCCCCTTCTCACGTGCTGCTTCCCGGGCTTCGGCGTCCGGCCAAACAAACCGTGTCCGGCCCTCCTCGTCCGTCGTCACGGCCGGCGGAGCAGGTGTCTTCGGGCTCAGGTTCACGTCGCGGGCCGACACCTGCGCGAGGATGTCTTCCTCATCACCGATCAGCTCGCGAAGCTCCCGGTCGAGAGCCTTGATCGCGTCTTCCCGTTCCTTCGGATCACCGCCGGACCTCGCCTTGAGGCGCATGATCTCGTCCAGGATGGCGAGCTGCTGGGTGGACTTGTCCAACTGGTCGGCCATGTCGAAGGCTTTGCCGACACGGCTCTGTGCCTGCTCGGCTGCACGCTTCTTGTCGGCGAGCATGTCCTGCGCGCGGCGGATCTGCGTCTCGATGCCAGCTATCGCGTCTTCCAGTCGCATCAAGGGGAGCGGCGCCGGCTTGCCGTCGGTATCGACGAGCTCGTGGTCTTGGTAAAGGCGGTGGCTGCCGGGAAGGGCGGGGATGTTGAGGGTGACACCGCGGACGTATGCGCTGCGGTTGAAGTCCCACCTCTGCTCGTAGACAGCAGTGATGTCCAGGTTGCCGAGCTGGCCGATGACCTCCGGGGTCCTGTCTTCGGACCAACGCCCCTGCCGGCCTTCGGCAAGGACTGCGCGCAGGGCCGTGTTCAGAGCGACGCGGGCCTTCGTACGTCCTTCCGTGCCCGTGAACTCGACCTTGCCGATGCGGGCATTGAAGTCCGCGCCACGGGTCTTCTTCCGCCCCTCAAGGGCGTCTTCCAGCTCACCGACGAGGGTGGCGGTGGTCTCCTCGGCGATCTCGGCGTCGCGGATCGACTTCTTGAAGCCCTCCTGGGAGCGCTGGTGAGCGTTGGAGCGGGACCGCAGCCGCTTGACGATGGGACGCACGCTCGCCTGGGCGATCAGGTGCGGGTCGCCGGCGATCAGTGCGGCGGACTCGTCCGCGTCGAACTTGATCTCGCCGATGTCCTCGACGACGCGCTCGGTCAGTGATCCGCGCATGAGCTGACGGATGAAGCGGGCCTTGCGGGCGATGGCTTCCCAGAACTTGGCGTCTGTGGACTGCTCGGTGGCGTACTGGAAGATCGCCACCTCGCTGTTGGCGTTGCCCTGTCGGATGACACGGCCGTTGCGCTGTTCTACGTCAGCGGGGCGCCAGGGTGCGTCGACGTGGTGCAGGGCGGTGGCCCGCAGTTGCACGTTGGTGCCGGTGCCCATCTTCTGCGTGGAGCCGAGGAGCACGGCGATCCTGCCGGTGCGTGCCTCGTGGAACAGGCGGGCCTTGGCTGTGTCGTCCTTCGCCTCGTGGATGAAGCGGATTTTTTCCGAGGGAACACCGCGCGCGATCAGCAGGCTCTTCAGCTCGTCGTACGTCGAGAAGTTGGTAACGGCCTCTTCCGCGCCGTCATCGGCCGGAGCTTCCGCCTCGCCCTCGACCTTCTTACGCTTCTTTGTCTTGCCCGGGTCCTTGGGCGTTCCCAGGTCGAGGAAGACGATCTGAAGGCCGCCGGGCGTCTCGTGGGGTGTCGGGTCGCTCTTGGACGACGGGTAGACGGTGTCTTTGGTCTGCTCGTAGATGCGGGTGATGTTGTCCGCGACCGTGGGGAGCTTGTTGCCGGCGCCGAGATCCGGGTCAAGCAGCCGCGGGTCGAGAGCTGCGGCCCGCCCGTCCGACATCAGCTTGAGGTAGTTGTCCTCCCGCGGGTCGACGTTTCCCCCTGCAAGAGCTGCGGCGCGCCGCTTGATCTGCTCTTCGTATTCGACCTGCGCTTCGGACTGCGGCATGGTGATCGTCACGGCCTTGCCGCCGGCCACGTCGGGGACAGGCAGGTCGAGGTCTTCGGAGTTCTTCACGTCGGCGAAGGCGCGCCACAGCCGCATCAGCTCGGGCACGTTCTGGAACGCGGCCAGGCGGGTCTTCTCCGAGTACGAGCCGTCTGCGGAGCGCTCGATCGCGCTCACCATCTGCCCGAATGCGGACGCGAAGTCGTCGAAGTCCTCGATGCCGAGCTGTTGGAGCAGGTCGGGGCGCAGGTAGCGCATCATCGTGTGGACTTCGGTGATGGAGTTCGCTACCGGGGTAGCCGTCGCGAACGTCACGACTCGGCCGGAGCCGGTGTGCTCGCGCAGGTACTCCAGCTTCATTTCCAGGTCGGAGGCCCGGTTCGATCCTTCGATCGCTGCTGAGTCGATGGAGGACGGTGTGTACAGGTTCTTGTACATGTGGGCTTCGTCTACGACCAGGTAGTCGATGCCCATGTCCTCGAAGTGCAGGCCAGCAGCGTCTTTGAGGCCGTTCAGCTTCTTCGTCAGCTTTTCGCGGCGGTTGGAGAGCTGGGTCTCCATCCGCTTGACCAGGCGGGTGTCGTTGTCCTCCCCGTCGATCTCCTTCTGCCTGCGGATCTTCTCTTCGAGGGCTTCGAGCTGCCGCAGGATGTAACGTTCCTGCACTTCGGGGCGCATCTGGATCGACTCGAACGCGGTCTGCGTCATGATGATGGCGTCGTAGTCACCGGACGCTGCGCGAGCGATGAACTCGCGTCGCCCATTGCCAGCCAGGTCGTCGCTGCCAGCGGTCAGGATGCGGTTGTTCGCGACGGACTCGGGGTAGAGCTCGGCGAACTCTGTGCGGAACTGGTCCAGCATGTGGCCGGGGACCACCATCGCGGCCTTGTTGACCAGGCCGAGGCGCCGCAGCTCCATCACGCCCATGGTCATTTCGGCTGTCTTGCCAGCACCGACCTCGTGGGCGAGTAGCACGGCCGGCTCATTGACCATCCGGGAGACGGCCGCGTGCTGGTGGGCGTGGGGCTTGAACCACTCCACCAGGCCCGGCATGGTGCGTCGCTGCCCGTCGTAGGAGCGGGGCGCCATGCTGTTGAACGTGTCGTTGTAGCGGCGCTTGTGGATCTCGGCCCGGTCGGGGTCAGTCCACAGCCAGTCTGTGAAGGCCTCCTTGAGCTGCTCGGCCCTGGCGTTGGCGTCATCAGTGCCCTTCTGGTCGAAGACCGTCCCTTCCCGGGTCTGGATCGTGACGCGGATCTTCTTGTTGGTGAGGATCGCTTCGGCCAGCTTCAGCGCGTCGTAGCCGGGCACGCTCCACGTGTCGCGCGTGCGGTAGGCGATCTGGTTCTTGATGCCGGCGGGGGCGTCTACGGCCCACAGTGCTCCGCCCTGCCAGGACACGGTGATGTCCTTAGAGCCGAGCGTTTCGCGCAGGAATTGCTGTACGGCCTCCTGGCCGATCCAGGACGCGCCCATGGGAGCCGCGATCTCACCGGTGGACAGGTCCGGCGGGATGACCCGCTCCAGGTGCTCGACGTTCACCTCGAAGCGCGGGTCGTCCACCGCGGCCCGCCGAGCCTCCTCCAGCTTCTCCCGCACGTTGCCGGACAGGTAGTCGGCCGTGGGCACCAGTGCCCCGCTGGGGTCCTCGAACGCCAGCGGGTACGAGACACCGGTATCGGGGTCGATGGAGCGGGCGGCCAGAAGCCGCGCGGTCGCGTGCTCCGTGTCCGTGTCCATGACCCGGGCCAGGCCGTCAGGGGTCAGTTCGCCCTGCTGTTCCAGCACGACCGCGAGCGCGTCCTGGGGAGCCTCCGCACGCTCGGCGATCTCCCGGTAGGTGCCCTGCCGCTTCCCGAAGATCGCCGCCCGGGTGGTCGTTTTCGTGATGTCGTCGTAGTCGTCCAAGCCCGCGATGTTTCGCATGGTCGGGTCTTTGGAGAACAGCCCGCCGCGCGGCGCCTTCTTCCGGTACGCCTTCTTGACGCGTTCTCCGGTCGTGGGGTCAGTGACGGTGGTGTGCGCCCACTCGAACCGGTTGATGGCCCCGTACTTCTCCGCGTACGCCTCGTACTGCTCGTTCAGCGCGGTACGCATCCGATCGATCAGCGACTCGTCGGCGTCCTTGCGGGACTCCTCGGCAAGCAGCGACTGGAAGGTGTCACGCAGCGAGAGGAGGCGGCGGGCCTCGTCCGCCTGCTTCTGCGACACCGGGAACGGGTGCACCATGCCGTCGCGGACCTGGGTGAAGGTGCCATCGGGCTCGGCCTGCACGTGCCCGTCCACGCGAGGGGAGCCGGGCGGCAGCAGCTTGACGCGCTTTCGGTCCTTCGGCGGGGCCTGGTAGGCAAGGCCGGCGTCGTTCGCCTCGGCAACCGTGCGCTTCAGGGCGTTGTGCAGGTTCGCGATGGGGTCGCCGTCGCCGTCCACCCGCAGCTCATTCGCGCGGTTCATGCCGTGGCCGACCGACAACTCACCAAGGATCTGCTCGGGCCGGTCATGGAAGTACGAGTTGTAGTGGACCGGGACAGCCTGCTCGTCCTCCGCCGGGTCCAGTTGGCCGGGCAGCCCAAACCGGGGCAGGGAGTGAACCCACATCGGGGGGTCACCCGGACCCCGCTCGGACAGATCCTTGATCTCCTTCTTCCGGGTGCGACCCGAGGTGAACGCCTTGTCGCGCTCGCGCCGGCGGAAGATCAGCAGGTCGGTGACGACGCCAGTGCCGGCGGTGCGCTGGTGCGCTCCCGACGGCAGACGTATCGCGCCGACCAGCTCGCCCTTGGACGCCATCTCCATACGGGCGGACTCGGCATGCTGCCCGTGACCGTCCATCGTCAAGGAGGAGGTGACCACCGCGACCAGGCCGCCGGGCCGGGTCAGCTCCAGCGACTTCAGGATGAAGTGGTTGTGGACGCTGTGGTTGCCCTTGTTGTGGATCAGGTCGGGCACCTTGTACCGGCCGAACGGCACGTTGCCGATGGTCAGGTCGAAGGTGCCGTTGGGGGCCCGGGTGTCGCCGAAGCTCTCGTGGCGGACATCGGCGTGCGGGTAGAGGGCCTTGGAGATGCGGGCCGTGATCGGGTCGAGCTCGACGCCCATCATGCGCGCCGCCTCGGGCGCGTAGCCGATGAAGTTACCGGAGCCGGAACCCGGCTCCAGCACGTCGCCGCCGTCGAACCCGAGGTTGCCGACGGCATCCCAAATCTGCTGGACGATCCGCGGGTCGGTGTAGTGCGCGTTCTTGGTGTTGGCGCGTGCCTCGCGCCACTCGTCCTCGCTCAGCAGCTCTTGCAGCTTCTTCTGGAGAGGCGCGAACTGCTCGTCGGGCTTCGGCTTGAAGACCTGCGGGGTGGCACCCCAGCCCGACCAGCGGGCCAGCTCTTTCTGCTCCTCCGCAGTCGCGGGGCGCTGCTCGGCCTCCAGCCGGTGCAGGATCTCGATCGCGGCGATATTCGCCTTCACCCTGTTGAGCGGGGTGGAGGGGGTGAGCGGTTCGCCGTTGGCCGGAGGCTCGAAGGCGGGGGCGGCCGCTTCCTGTTCGGGGCTGCCGAACGCTACCCGTCCAGCGGCGGCAGGTACACGCGAGGCATGTCCTTCTCCTCCGTCCCCGGCTCCTTCTCCATCCCGTACACCAGGTCCTGAAGAATCGACGCCCTGGCGTTGAACCGGGCGGTCTTCAGCTCCCCGGCGCGCTCCCGAACGTCCGTTCCCTCCTTCATCGGCGGTGCCAGCTCGTCCGCCAGTTCGCTGATTCCCTCCTCGATCTCCTGTGCCCGCTGCTGCACGAACTCCTCCAGCGCGGTGTTGCCCATCCGCTCCACCTCGCCCGGCCGGTACGTCCGCCAGAACGTTCGCACCAGATCCTCGTACGCCACTGTCTGTGTCCTTCTTCCTCTGATCGGCCAGCGCTGCCCGCGCTACGCCCACATTTTCACGGGCGGTGCGCAGCAGGCTCTGGATGTAGATGTTGTCCCGGCCTTGGAGGCCGCGGGTAGCGCGTTGGACGTCGTCCAGTACGGCCTGGAACTCGGAGATTGCATCCAACGACGACAGTTCGCCCTGCTCGTGCTGTTTCACGACGGTGCCAGCCCGCTGTGCGAGCTCCACGACAGCGTCCCCACTGTGCAGGGTCCGCAGGCTGTTGAATGCCGGTATGAGTTGCTGAGATGCAAGATCCAGTGCCGCCGCGACCGCCATATCCGCGTCCTGGCCAGTCGGCTCCTCGGCCAGGTCGGGGACAGGCTCGGGTGCAGGGGCGTGCTCTTCGTCGCGTTCCCGCACCAGGTCGGCCAGAGCCGCTTCCCGGGTCAGGAACGTCTTCTCGGAGCTGTAACGCGTGCCACGTCCCAGCCGGTTCCACTTCCAATGGCCGGTCGAACCCTGAAGGGTCGCCATGCCCTCCTTGTCGCCGTCGATGGCAACCGGCTGGTCACCCTTGTCGTTGACCGCACCGAGCTTGACGCGGGCGAGCCGGCCGGAGTGCTCCTCGGCGTCGCGCCGCTGAGCCTCGGCGAGGATGGCATCAACCTCAGCCTTGGCACGCGCGGCCTTGCGGGCGTCATCCTCGTACTCACCGTCAGCCCAGGCCCTGACAGCCTCCTCGTAAACGGTGTCAAGGTCTTCGCGTGCCACCTGCGAGTAGTCCCGCGCCTTCGGCCCGGTGGGCCCACCCGGCTGCACCGTCTGCGATTTACCGCGCTGCTCCGGCTCGGCGTTGGCTGCCGCAGGTTCGACAGCGTTGGGGCTGGTCTCGCGCTGCTCGTTGTTCTGAGCAGGCTTCGATCGGCCGAAGCGGGCGGCAGCGCTGTCGGTAACGCCGCGCTGCCGGTCGAACTCCCCAGCGATCTGCCAGATCGCCTTCCCCGCCGACTGGCCGTCCTTGTCCCGGAACTCGTTCAGCTCCTTGTTCAGCCGCGGGCCGCCCCAGTCCACGGTGCGCCCGTCCTGGTGGCGGAGGTTGCTGCCGAGGTAGAGCGTGAAACGGTCGGCGGTGTCGCGGTCCTCGAAGTCGCCGTAGGAGTGAATGCCCCGGGTGCCGAGGCCGATGAGGGGACGCGCGGTGCCGGCAGCCCGCACCTCAAACTGGGCCGGACGGCCGTCGCGCTTGCGTTCCAGGAGGACCAGGCCGCGGTGGTCAGCCAGGTGCAGAGTGATATTCGGGTCGTTGGCGAACTTCCGCAGCTGGTCGCGCTGGGCCTCCGGCGTGGAGTCGTCACCGCCGCGCTTCCAGAACTCGCGCAGCTCCTCGCTGCTGCGGGGGCGGCCCCGTTCATCCCCGAGCGGCTTGCCCGGGGCCGGCGCGGAGGTCTGCTGCCCTTCTCCCGGGCCGATGTGTCCGACAGCGACGTTCGGGGCGGGAACACCGGTGCGCTCGCTGATCTGCTGGGCGGCTGCGGTCTCCGGTGTCGCCAGAGCGGGGGTGTTGCGGGCGGCGGCCCCGACGCGCTTCTTCGTGGCCTTCGCGGTGAACGCCTGCTGTGCCTCGACGCCGGCGCGGCGCACCATCTCCTGGCCTTCGGGGCTCGCGAGGCGGGAGTGGTAGCCGGGGGACTTCCAGTCGAACGGCTTGCCGCCGATCTGCCCGGCCTCCAGGCGGTTGGCGAACTCGACGGCTTCGCCCTTGCGGTCCGACGCGGTGAGACGAACACCGCTGTCGGCAAGGATCACCGCGTAGCCGGTCTTGCGCTGTCCGTCCTTCTCTGTGGTCATCTTCGCGATGACGAAGTTGCCGTTGCGGGAGAGCTGAGGCTTCTCCAGCTTCTCGAACAGCTCGGCGGTGGCCTGGGCGTGCCGGGTCTGCTTGTCCTTGTCCGCAGTGAACGGGGTGATCTTGCCGCTGGCCCAGTGGCTGCGGACATCGTCCAGCGTCTTGAAGGGGCGGCTGGGGTCTCTGCGCCGCCCCGGCTTGGCCGCTGCCCGCTTGACGGGGCGCGGCTGCCAGGCGTTGTTGGGGGCATGACCCTTGCGGGGGTTGGGGATGGGCTTGTCGCCGTGGGCGGTGAAGCGGCTGTGGGCCAGTTCGAGGGCGGACGCCAAGGTGGCGGCGGCCTCCGCAATATCCTCCTTCTTCGCATCTTCGGCGAGTGAGGAAAGATGTTCGGCGAGGTCTGAGAGGTCATACAGCTCCGCGATCTTGCGCTGTTCTGCCTGGTCGTCGTGGGCGTACTGGGCGCTCAAGCTCACAGACAGGGCATCGGAGAGCTGCTCGTAAGCGTCGCGGGCGTCCCTGTCGTCCCACTGGTCGTCCCACACGTCGTTGAGCGGATCGAGGTAATCGGTGATCAGCTCGTCGGCAGCTTCCTGGGCGTGCTCGTGGTTGACGAACTTATGCTTGTCCGTCTTGGGCCCAGGGGTGCGCAGAGCAGCACCCTTCCCGTGACGGTGCCGGGCCAAGGCTGAGCCCGGCATGTCAAGGGCGTCGTATTGGATACCCGGCGCAGGGTTCTGTGTGGCCTGCTCTCCGTCCTGGAAGACCCTGCCGCGGGGAACGAGGAGGTCGTCATCCTCGGGCTCGGGCCCCTCGCCGAGGTCCTGGTCCTCCTCGTCCTCGCCAATGTCTTCGCCCTCGTCGTCCCTGTCGTGCGGGTCGTCGGGGGTGTCGCCGTGGTCGCCTACGTCATCGGTGTCCAGGCCGGTACCGCGCCGCTGGTCGCCCACGCGACGCGAGTCCTCGTCGCGCACCTTGCGCTTGCTCTTCGTGGGGGCGGTGCCGTCGGGGCGCGCGACCATGGTGAGGCGCGAGGCGTGGATCGTGGACCGCTTGTGAGTGGTGGTGTCCTCCACGAGGACGTTGCGCCCGCCCAGGGCACGCACCACGCGGGCGATGCCACCACCCCACAGGCGGGCGATACCGCCGGTCTCAATGAAGCGTCCCTTGGAATCACGCGGATGCAGATCAGAGTTCCAGGGGCGGCGGCTCCGCTTCTCTTCGAGAGAGGCGGAGATACGGTCGGCGGCGTTATTGATCTGCATGAGGCGGACCATGCACACCGCGAGGGGTTAACGTCTTGGGCTCAGTTCTGCGGCACGGTAGGCCGACGCGCCGCCGGGCGACGAGCCGACCTACCGGTGCACCTTCACATCGTCTCGGTGAGGATGTGCAGCAGGAACCATATGGTGCCGCCGCCCAGAGCTGCCGTGAACAGAGCCCGTCCGGCTTTCGAGGTCCGGGTGTGGAAGAGCCGACGAGTGTTCTCGCTCAGAGTGTCGTCGTCCTTCTCGTTCACCAAGGCGATCGTCTCGTAGATGACGAAGAATGCCGCCCACGCCATCCAGAGGATTTTGCTGGTGTGGGTGCGAAGGAATCTGGCGGCGTGTCTCACGGGGTCTCCTCGGGGTGGGTGCGGTACCGCAGGCGGCAGCGGCAGTTGATGGTCAGATGGAGGGGAGCGAGCTGGTCGCCGGGGAACCGCATCGGGTAGCCGGCCACGTCGTAGGGCTGGGTGACGGGCAGGGTGGTTCCGTCCATGGCGGCGTGGGCGGGTCGTACACGGTCGTCCTGGCGGGTGACCCAGGCCCGGATGACGTGCGGGCCGATCGCCGCGGCGGTGGCCTCGGCGGCGCCGTTGACTGTGGCGACGGCCGCGGTCTCCGCGATGCCCTCGGTGACGGCGGGGGCCCTGTCGGCGAAGGAGGTCCGGACGAGCGCGAGCAGGTCGTCCAGGTCGTCGGTGACGCTCTGGCCCTGGTCGAGGAGCGTTATGACGCCGTCCAGGAAGCCACGGGCGGACTCCTCGGCGGCGGCCACCGCGTCGAGCACCGCGGTGGTGATGCGGGGGGTCGCCTGCGCCGGAGGTTCGGGAGCGCCGAAGGCGGCTGCGGTGCGCTTGGAGACAGCGGAGGCAGCCCCGGTGAGGACCCGGGCGAGCGTATTCGCGATCTCTTCCAGCCACCGGTCGATACCCACGATGCGGTGGATGTCCAGGGGCGCATCACCGCCGCGGGTGTCGGTGGGGCCGTCGTCCTGCCAGAACCGTGTGCCCTTGCGGGTCTTGGGAGACCGCAACCGCGCTGTGATGACGCCTTCCTGCCGGGCGAACAACGCGTTGAGCG
This sequence comes from Streptomyces sp. NPDC003016, assembly GCF_053591455.1. Taxonomy (NCBI): domain Bacteria; kingdom Bacillati; phylum Actinomycetota; class Actinomycetes; order Kitasatosporales; family Streptomycetaceae; genus Streptomyces; species Streptomyces sp. NPDC003016. Next base: position 77,743 of record NZ_JBSFTV010000022.1, on the reverse strand, counting down.
CGGCCGCGCCGGCGGCCTGGGCCTGGTCGAATTCGTTATCCGTCACTTCGAAGCCGGGGCCGGGGCCGCCGATCAGCGCTTTGACCTGGATACCGCGAGCTTCCTCGACGGCCGCCGCCGCGTCACCGGGCATGCGCGGACCGTCCTGGCGGGCGCCGACAACGGCTGCGGCCGCCGCGCCTGGACCACCGTCAACGGAGTCGGTGCGGGCGCCGGCAACGGCTGCGGCCGCCGCGCCGGGCACGGCCGCCTGATCGCCTTCGGCACGGGCCTGCTCAACAGCCGCCGCAGCGGGGCCGTCGGGAGCGCCAAGGTTGGGATCGATCGGCGCATTCGGGTCGAGCGGGGCCTGGCCGGGCGGAAGCTGCCCGCCGGGGGCGCCGGGGCCTGCGATACCGAGCGCGGCAGCGTCCTGGGGTCGGGCGGGCACGGGGGCCTTCTGCGGGCTGATCCACAGAGCACGGGTGTGCGGGTTGTTGAAGGCGGGGAGGCCGGCGCGACGCCGGTACTCGTCGACGGAGATCAGGCCCGCTTCCCACTCCTCGCGCGCTTCCGCGCGGCGCTTACGGCGCGGCAGCTCCAGGGCCTCGACGGTGGACGTGTCGAAACGGATCGCCCGGTCCACACCGTCGAGGTCGGAGGCGAACGCGTTGGCGATCATCTCCAAGTGCCCCAGCTCTGTGTGAATCCAGAAGCCGTACTCCTCCTGTTCGGCGTTGTCGAACGTCCGGCCGGAGGCGTTACCGGTGACCGATTCAGGAACGCCGAACGCGGCCAGGATCTCGACCTTGGCGTTTTGCGCGGCGTGTTCGTACGCCATCTCACGGGGGCGGGCGGCCAAGTCCACGTAGTTCATGCCGCCGGGGCCCGAACCGACCACGGAGACGTGCCCGGCGAACTCCGAGCCGGGCAGGAAGCGGGACTCCAGACGATCCATCTCCCGATCGCTCAAGGAAGTGGTGTCCACGGCCACAATGCCGCCGGGCCGCGCGTCGTTCTTGATGAACGCGACGTTGTACAGCCGGGACAGGTGGTCGAGTTCCACGCTGATACCCGCGGCTTCCAGCGGGGTGACACCGGAGAACGGATCGGTGGGGTGGGGATCTCGAATCCAGCGGACCCGCTCGGGCTCAAGCTCGCGGACTTCCCCGTGAAGGGTGGTGAACTCGTAGCGAAGGATGTACTCGCCGCGCGGGTCCGGGACGGGGATGACACGGTCCGGCGGCAGGAGATCGAGCCGTGTGATCGTGCCGCGGTTGGATCGGGTGACCTCAACGAACGCACCGCGCTTGGACAGCAGGATCTGGGCGCTGAGGCGCTTGCGGAACTGGGCGCCGGTCTCCACCGGGTTCGCGCGGCCGTTGAGGACCCGGAGCAGGGGGTGGTCCTCGATGACTTCCTCGAACTCGCCGTCCTCGGTCAGACCGACGCCGATCTCCAGGGGCAGGCGGGAGGCGTGCTTGCCTATGGTGTCGATCGCCTTGTAGACCCAGACGACACGCTCATACCCCTCGGTGACGACGCGTTGTAGGTCCCAGCCATCTGCACGGCCCTCAGTGCTCCAGATGTTCGAGGTACCCGCGTAGGTGGTGGAGGCGTAACCGCCTGTCCAGGAGACCGTTTTGGTCTCAGTTTCCTGGCGTGCTGGGGTGATCAGTGAGCGGAGGGCGGGGAGCCAACGGCGTTTGGCCATCTCACGCCCCCTCGCTGCTCAGCAGCACACCGAGGGTGAGCATCAGTGCGAAGAGCAGTGACCAGGGGGTGAGGTGGCAGGCGATGCCCACAAGGATCGTCAGGCCGAGTGTGAGGGCGAAGTAGCCGGCCAGGAACCGGGCAATGCGTGGGAGGGGCGAAGAGATCCGCAGGATTGTGGCGCCGCCCGCGGTGAGCGTGAGGCCGGCCAGGAAGAGGGCGGCCAGTGGGTTGGCCGCGTACAGGGCCCCGAGCAGGCCGGCCGCCCCAGCACCGACCAGGAAGAGGCCGATCAGGTCGCGTGCGATGCGACGCCGGTGCGCCTGGTGGCTGGGGGGCGGAGACTGCGTTGGAGGATTCACGCGGCGGACCGTAGGAAGCCCATTCGGCTTGCGTCTCGGCCTTCCGAATGGGGTCAGTCGTCGAGGATGACCACAGTGCCGATACAGAGCCAGGCGAGCACCATGACGATGACGCCGACAGCGGCGCCGAGGGTGCTGTCGCCCGTGTAGAGGTAGGTGCCGCAGCCGGAGAGTCCGCCGAGGAAAAGACCGAGAAGGAAAAGGGGCACAGGGCGCTCCTACCGGGGCCGGGAGACGCCGGCGACGTACGCGCCGATGCCTCGCCGTGGGACCACGCCGCCAGTGATGACCTTGGCGTTCGTAGGGAGCTCGGGAACCTTGCGCTTCGCCCGCTGCGTCTGGTCACCGCCGATGAGGTGCCGATTGTCGATCTGCGCCTCACAGTCAGTGTCGGCGACATCCTCGTACGGGCGGCGGCAATGGCGGCAGTACACCTCCAGAGCGTCAACGCGAGTGCCTGACACGGTGGTGAACGACCCGCGGAAGTCAGCGAGCTTGGCGGTGCGCTCCTCGACCTTGATCTCCGCAGCCACGATCCACACGTGCGCGAGAGACTGTTCCGTCTCCTCGACGACGGACGGCGGGGGCGCGTCCAGCGGTTCGGCGAATAGATCGGCGAACAGTTCGAATTCCAGTTGATCGCGGACTACTGGGGTCGGCACAGTGAGGGTCCTCCCGGCGGCGATACAGCAGATCGTGGCCGAGCGTCAACGCCTAGCCGCCTTATGGACGGAATCAAGCGGCCAGGCGTTACACCTGAGCAGCGGGAAGTGCACGATGCCCCTCACATCTGGCTCCGGTAGGGCAGGGCCGGCAGTCCAACCGGCCGCGAATCAACGGCACTGACCTCCACGGCCGTGTTCTGCTACACCCCTACGGTTGAGGCAATGAGCTGCCGCAGTTCGCCGCCGGCTTGTCCGTCGGCGAACGGCTCTGCCTCCTCGTGAAGCTCCACCAGCCGGTCGGCGACGCGATGGGACTCGATCACCCCGAAGAGTTCCAGGGCCCGGCCTGTCTCCAGCAGGGCGCCGTCGATCTCGTCGGCCGCAACGTAGGTGCGGGCGAGCCCGAGGTGATCGAATGCCTTGCTGCGCACCCGGTGCTCCGGCCGGTTGGCGAGTGCCTGATTGATCAGCACAACGGACTTCTCGGCGCGGTGCGAGCGGTGGGAGCCGGTGCTGTTCTTCGCGGCGATCTGGTGGGCCACTCCCAGGGTGGCGCATAGCTCGGCGGCGTCGAAGAAGGCCATGTGCGAGGGTTCTGCTTCGGCCGTGATGCGGGTGAAGGCGTCCTCGGCATGATCGGCTGCGCGCTCGCTGTCGTCGAGGTTTCCCAAGATGGCGTGGAAGCGGGCTTCGAGTGAGGCGAGCATGGAGATGGTGGCGGGCGACATGCGGCGCCTGGCGCCGAACTGTGCGAGCGCGACCAGGTCGAGGGCGTCCTCGTAGTGGCCCAGATGCGACATCTGCCGGGCCATGCATTGCAGGATGTGCGCTCCCAGTGCCTTGTCGCCGCCCTCGGAAGCGGCGTGCAGGGCGGTGATGAACAGGCGTTGGGCGCTGGTGTGGCGGCCCGCGTCGAAGGTCATCCAGCCGGCGACGGATCCGAGGTCGGCGACGGCGGAGAACAGGGCCCGTCCGGTGTCGGCCGTGTACGAACAGGAGTTGAGCATGTCCACGGCGTCGTCGAGCTGTCCGATGACGGCTTTGCGGGAGAGTGCTCCGCCGTGGCGGTTGTCCAGGTCGCGGAAGGTCGCTGTGACTGCCCGGATGCCCTCGACCTGTGCCGTTCCGATGCGCCCTGACCGCGCCTGTAGGGCCTTGGACTCTTCGGTCGTGGAGGTGGCTGATGCCCAGCGCTGGAGTGGGCTCAGCAGGTCGTCGCCGGTGTGGACGCTTCGCGCTTCGGCGCTGGTGCGGGTGGTCGGCAGCATGAATTCGCTCCGGGTGATGTTTGTCAGGGCACCGATGGTGCTGGAGGCCTCCCACGGCAGATCGGGGTGTCGCGCCCCTTCGGGGCCCTGCGGACCGGGAAGGCCGAGGTCTGCGCAGGTGAGGTGGAGGCCGACCCGGGCGCTGATGACTTCTGTGATCATCTGCGGAACGGGAGGGCGGGGTGTCTCGCCCTTGAGCCACCGGCGGACGCGGCTCTCGTCCGTACCGATGCCCCGCTCGCCGAGTTCGCCGGCCCGGGTGGTGATGGCGCGCGCTAGCTCGATGTTCGACATGCCCGCGCGGGTGAGCCAGTGCGCGAGTAACTCGTTGGGCCGCCGGTCGATCGGGGGCCTTCCCATGGACGCCTCCGGGTGCAGAATCCAACCAGCCTATGAGGCGTCAGGGCAGTGGGGAACAGGGCTGAGTTCTTCGCCGTAATTCGCCGAGAGTGGCACCGTTTCCCGCCGGGTGATGCGCCGTTGTGTGCCGTCCTTCGCCGAGTTCCGTCAGCAGTCGGCATCTGGTGGTCTGTTCATGCCACCGCACAACGTCGTGGCAGCTCCGTCACCAGGAGGTGTACCCGTCATGGACGAGGAGGCCGACCTCTACGTCGCTCCAGCAGTAAGCGACCTCGGAGAGGTCACCACGGTCACGCTGGGCACGGCCGGCTTCGACCGGGCCGACGACACCCAGTATTTCGACTGAGCTCAGCCCACCCTGTGGCCGCTGAATGCCAGCGGCCTTGCCACAAGGAATGAGGAGTCATGGACAACGTCACCACCATCCCGCTCGTCGAGCGTGAGTACATCGAGCCCTCGGTGACCGAGCTGGGCACCGTCACCGAGGCCACCCTGGGCCACGCGGGTGCGAACAATGCGGACGACACCCAGTATTACAGCAACTGGTAACCACCCCCCAGCGCCCGGGGCATCCGCGTCACTGCGGATGCCCCGGGCGCTCCCGTACCACCAGCAGGCCATTGGGAGGTTGAGATGAGGTTCGTCGCCGGGGCGTTTCCCGCACGGGGCGGAAGGTGTGGGTCACAGCCGCAGAACGGAGTCCCGGTCCCTTGGGAGGGGGCGGCACCGGTGTGGACGGTCGGGCACGATCCGTCGCAGGTCTCCTACAGTCCGGCGCTCGGCGGCACAGCTGAGGTCGTGGCCGTCGGCAGCTGTCTGGCGACGCCGGCTGAGCTGCGGGAGGCCCGTGACGCGGCCGAGCGCGGAACGTGGGAGCACGCCGCGCGCCTGCCCGGCTCCTACCTCGCGGTGGTCCGCGCAGGGGGCACGGTGTGGGTGATCGGGGACCGGGCCGGTGTCCAGGTCGTGTACTGGCTGCACGACGGCGAGCAGGTGCTGTGGTCGACGTCCGCTCTGGCCTTGGCCGCCCGCACCGGGGCACGGCCCGATACGGCGGCGCTGCTGGCCTCCCTGACCCTGCACGGCGTCGACCATCTCGGCGGCCGCTCGTACTTCGAGGGGGTGCACCGGGTGGAGCCGGGCCGCGCTCTGGTCCTGGCGCAGGGCCGGGCACCGCGCACCGAGGCGGTCGCCCCTCGTTGGTCAGGCTTGAGCCTGCGGGAAGGGGCCACGGAGCTGGCCGGCCACCTGCATACGGCGGTGCAGCGCCGCACCGAGCTCACCGCGAGCGTGTCCGCGGACCTGTCCGGAGGTGTCGACAGCAGCGCCATCACCAGCCTCGCCGCAGCTCACGGCCCTGTCACGGCCGTCACCTACACCGACGGCCTGCTGGCCGACCAGGACGATATCCACTACGCCCGCCGGATCGCCGCCGACCACCCCACGCTCACCCACGTCGAGGTCAACGGTGCCACGGCCGGGGTCGGGCACTTCGACGGGCTGCACGATCTTCGGCGGCTTCCGCTGACGGACTCGCCGTCGCTGAGCTTTGGACTGCTGGCGATCAAGCACGCGCAGCTCGCCCCGGCCGTGGCGTACGGGTCGCGGCTGCACCTGACCGGCCGGGGCGGCGACAACGTCCTGGACTCAACGCCGATGAGCCTGGTCGACCTAGCACTCAGCGGCGGCCGCCGTACGGCCGCCCAGCGCCTGTATGCCTTCGCCCGAAACCGCACCACCCCGCTTCACGCGGTGCTCTCGCAAGCAGCTCGTACCTCTCGCACCACCTACCCGCAGGCGCTCGGCACTCTGGCTGCCACCATCGCCGATCCCGCCGCCAAGGGGCACCGGGCCTGGCTCCAGGCGGCAGACCTCCTGAAATGGTGCGGCCCGCTGGCATCGGGAGCCTGGCTGAGCGCGGACGGCCGCCGGGCCGTTGCCGAGGTCGTGGGCCGGGCTGCCGGTGCCGCCCGGCCGGATGCCCTGCCGGGGGCGGAAGGCGAACGGATCGCGCTGCACCGGATGGGGGAGGAACACGCCACCTACGACCAGATCGCCCGCCAGCAGTGGGGACTGCCCATCCACGCCCCGTATCTGGACGGCCCCGTGGTCGACGCGTGCCTGGCTGTCCCGGGGTGGGAACGGTGGGTACCCGGCGACTTCAAGCCGCTGGCCCGCGCCGCACTCACCGACGCGGTGCCCGCCTACCTGCTGCAAAGGCGTACGAAGACGCCGATGACCGCGAGTCTGCACCTGGGCCTGCGGGCCAACGCCACCACCCTGCGCAGCATCATCGGCAGGTCACGGCTGGCTGCCGCCGGACTGATCGATCCGAAGCCGGCCCTGGCCGCGCTCGATGGTGCGATCCGCGGTGAGCGCGCACCACTCGGAGCCCTGCATCAACTGCTCGTCACCGAGTTGTGGCTCTCCACGCTTCCCAACCGTCACTCGTTTTGGTGGGAACCCGTACCGGAACAGGAGAAGGCAGCATGAGCTCTGATGCCAAGAGGGCCCGGGTGTATTACGTCGTCACCGACCAAGGCGTCGCCGTTCTCGACGCTCGGCCCTACCGCGGTCGCTGGAAGTTCCTGGACCGTCTCACCGTTGAACTGTGGTCGACAGTCCTGTCCGGTACGCCGGTGGACCAGGCGATCGAGACCCTCTCAAGGCGAGTGGCGGCCCAGAACGTCGTCAGCATCCACCGAGTGCGCCGGGACCTGACCGCCGTAGCGGCCGACCTGAACCGGGCCCGCCTCTTTGCCCCGGCGCGCCAAGTCGCCGCCCGGCCCGCCCCCAACATCCGCTTCGCCACCCCGGTCTCCGGCCGGCCGGTGGCGCGAGCGGCGGCCGGGGCGGGCCTGGCCCTGGCCCTCGTTCTGCTGCGCTGCGCCCCGCTGCGGTGGACGATCGCCCTCGCGGCCGCCGCGGCCCGGCTGCCGGGCCGGGCGGCAACGACCGCCGAAGCAGAGCAACTGCACGCCGCGGTGCGCCGCGCGACCTGGATGTGGCCGGGCCGCACAGCGTGCCTGGAAGAGTCGTTGGGCACGTTCCTCGCCGCCGCGCTCACCGGGCGCCGGTGCCGGTGGGTGCTGGGAGCGTGCTCCCTGCCACAGAGCGCGCACGCCTGGGTCGAGGCGGCCGACTGCGTGGTCGGACAGACGGAGCAGGACCGGGTGTGGCCGTACGCCCGAGTTCTGGAGGTGGAACGCCCGAACTGAAATTCGCCACCTCTCGCCACCGCAACCACCCGTATGGGTGAGCCGTTGCTCCGGACGTGACCGACACACTGCACCCTCGTTCCACATCCGGAGCCGCCCCCCGCCCCCGCCACGCCCGGCTGCGGGCCCGGCTCGCCCACCCCCGGCCAAACCCTTCGGCCGATGTGCTGCCGAAGTACACGATGAGCGCCGAGCGGCACGACAACGCCCTCGCGGACTCGGCGCTCACCATGGTCCGCCGCCTGCCCCACCTCGCCGCCGATGCCGTACGCCTGGCCTGGGCCACCGACCGGCGCGCCGTCCTCTGGCTGGCCGCCCTACAGCTCGTCTCCGGTGGTCTGACCGCCGTCGGCCTCTACGCCACCCGCGGCGCGTTCATCCAGCTCTTCGCCCCGGGAGCACCTACTGAACGCCTCTACCAGGCGCTGCCCTCGCTGATCCTCCTCACGGCGGCCGCCGTCGCCCGGTCCCTGACCACCGCGAAGTCCTTGACCGTCACCGCCCGCATCGGCCCGAAGGTCGACGCCCGCGCCGAGCTGCAATACCTCGACGCGGCCACTCGGGTTCCGCTCGCCGCGTATGACGATCCGGTCTGGTGCGACCACAGCGAAGCCGCCAACCGGGCTTCCAAGGACGCCCACCACATGATCGATGCACTCGCCACCGTGGCCGCCGCCCTGATCGGCATCCTCGCGGCCGCAGGCATCCTCGTCGCCCTCCACCCCGCCCTGGTGCCCTTGCTGGTCCTGGCGGTCGTCCCGCGTGGTGCCGCCGCCGTCTACGCCGCGAAGGCCGCGCACCGCGCCGAGCAGCACACTCTCGCCGACCGGCGCCTGCGGCACACCCTGATGTACTACACCTCCGGCCGGCCCACCGCCCTGGATGTGCGGGCCAACACGATGCGTCCCTGGCTGCTGGGCCAGTTCGCCGACGTTGCCCGCCGCCTGAACGCCCACGCCGAGCATGTCGGCCGCAGCACCGCCCGCTACCAGCTCGCCGGTGACGCCCTGTCCGGCGGCGGCATGCTCCTCGTCTACACCGCGCTTCTGCTCCTGGTGACCGGCGGGCATGTCGCCCTGGCCTCCGCCGGGACCGCACTGGTCGCCGTACTGCACAGCCGTAACCTGCTCAACGGGCTCGTCACCGGCATGCACACCACGTACAAGGTCGGCCTCTACCTCGGCGACTGGGCCACCTTCCTGGCCGACGCCCGCACCCGCACCGCTCAGCCCTCGGACACCACAGCGCCCGTTCCGCAGAATCCGGACGTGATCCGCGCCGAGAACATCACCTTCGCCTACCCGGGAAGCACCGAACCGGTCCTCAAGGACATCTCCGTGACCGTACGACGCGGCCAAGTCCTCGCCATCGTCGGCCACAACGGTGCCGGCAAGTCGACCCTCGCCAAGCTCCTCGCAGGGCTCTACACCCCCACCGAAGGCCGGGTCACCTGGGACGGTACGGATCTCGCATCGGCCGATCCCGAAGAGGTATGGGCGCGCCTGGCCATGCTGCCGCAGGACATCAGCCGCTGGCAGACATCCGCCCGTAGCAACATCACGCTCGGCCAGGAAGGAGACGATGACCGCGTTCACGCTGCCGCTGCGGCGGCCGGAGCGGACACCGTCATCGAGCAACTCCCGGAAGGACTCGAAACCTACCTGTCGCCGTCACAGTGGGGCGGCCGCGATCTCTCCCCGGGACAGTGGCAGAAGCTGGCCGGCGCCCGAGCCTTCTACCGCCGAGATGCCCCGCTGCTGATCTGCGACGAGCCGACGTCCGCGCTAGACCCCCGAGCGGAGGAAGCGATGTACGACCGTATCCGGGCCCTCAGCAGGGGCCGCTCGGTCATCCTCATCACGCACCGTCTCGGCTCCACCCGCAGCGCGGACCACATTGTCGTCCTGGACGGGGGCCGCGTACGCGAAGAGGGGACCCACACGTCGCTCCTGGCGACGGAGGGATCGGAGTACGCGGCGATGTGGCGTAAGCAGGCGGCCACGTACGGCCCCGCCGACGCGAGCAGCATGATGTAGAGGGCACCGTTTGATGGCTTGGTTGAGTGGATTCGGGCCGTTCAGGGTCGTACTCAGGCAATGCCAGGTGGTCGTTGCGCTAGTCCCGGAATTAGTGCCTGAGGGGCCCGTACCGGTGGGCGGAGCTGTGAGCGGTACGGGCCCGTTCCCGCGCGGCGGACTCGGGGCCTCGCCGGGCGGGGACATGGGGGAATCAGATGCTGGCAGAGTCCTCGGCTGCCTCGTGGGCCTCGTAGCACGCCTCGGTGATCAGCTTGTTGAAGCGCCGGTCGGTGCGGTCCCGGGCGGAGCCCTCACGGTGGTCCCGTGCGAGCTTCCAGAACGCCCGGCCCTGCGGGTTGGCCATGAAGTCGTGGACCGTCTCTCGCAGTGCCTGGCCGGTAAAGACGCCCACGCGGTGCTGCAAGCCCCAAAGCGACATCCACTGATTCCTGTGCACAATCAGACGCCGCTCCTCGTCACTGAGCGGCTCCAGCCTCGACCAGACCCTCATGAGGCTCGGATCGGCCACTTGCTCGGTGAGCAACTTCTGGTGAATCTCTGCGGTGGCCAGATGCGCGCGCTCACGGTGCTGCCTGATGCTGACGACGAGCTGGGCCGCGCTCACGGCAGCCGGCGCCAGGAGCGCGGCGGTGAGCAGGTGCTTCCTCATGTGAACCCTTCAGTGGCGGAATCGGTGATGAAAGGGCCCGTACCGCTGGGGGGAGCCGTGAGCGGTACGGGCCCGTTCCCGCGCAGCGGACTCAAGGTCTCGCCGGGCGGGGCCGGCCGCGCGGTGTCGGCCGCGCGGCCGGAGTCAGTGGGGCCAGTCGGGAATCGCCCCGGGGGGCTCCCATTCCCCTGCGTTGTTCCAGGGCCAGGGGATGAGCCGGACACAGAGGTAGACGGCGTGCGGGACGCTGCGGGCTCCAACCACCTTGAGGAGCTGCTTCAGCAGTTCCGTCCACGCGTGCTCGTCGATCCCGAGGAGGGCCGAGAGATGCGCGGGGCTCTGTCCTGCGGCAAGTCCGCTGATCACCCACGACAGGAGGGGGCCCAGAGCGAATTGCGTGCGGGGCGGGAGCCAGGCCGGTATCTCGACGTGGACAACGGACCGGTACACCAGCTCCCCCCACCGCATCGTGTGCGCGCACAGCTTGGTGCTGACACTCTGCTGGTAGGGCAGAAGGTCTCGGCGGTGGTACCCCAACCGCCTGCACATAGCGCCGGTGTCTCCGCACGCGACGCTGAGGACCACGCTCTTCTCCATGCTGGTGAGCGGCGCTATGTCGGGCGTAGGGCTGGGCAGAGACGGCAGCAGGGGCGCGAGCACGGGATCGCTCCGAGGAGGGGAGGGCGTACGGTACGGGCGGCGTCCTGGAGGGGCAGGGCCGCCTCCAGGGCCAGCAGGCGGGCCATCGGCTGATCAGGCGGCGGCCGCCGGAAGAAGTTGAGCAGTGCCTTCACGGCCATCCCCGCTCTGGCGCCGGCGTCGCGTTGCGCCTGGCGGCTCTCACCGTCAGGTGGTGCTGTACGCGCTTCTCGGCGGCCTCGGTCACCGCGTTGAGGGATTGGACCAGGCGCGCGAGTTTCTGCGCACGCAGGGCGTTTCCCTTCGACTGATGCGTAGCCTGGAGGCGCCGGGACGCCTCGTCCAAGGTGACGACGGCGCGCCGGCGAATGTCGTCACCTGGAGGCAGGGCGTGGACGTGGGCGGCGAGGCTGTTGCCGAGTGCCTTCACGTACCTGGACAGCTGCTCGATGCTGTCCTCAACGATGGCGGCCGCCGGCTGTTGCCGGTCGCGGCTGCTCAGGTTCCAGGCGAGAACGGCCGCGACCAGCGCCGCAATCTTGTCCTTGTCCACCCAGTGATGCTGAGTGCGGGCGCAGGAGTGTGTGATGGTCTGCGATGGCTCACCGTTCATTGGCGGAGTTCCTTCTTCTGGGCATAACCGGGTAATTTCTCCAATATGCGAGGTATGGGCGGCCATCAGGCAATCGGTTCAAGCCGGTTGAGGAGGTCCTGGGCGGCGAGCGCCATGAGACGCAGGTGCTGCCACGAGCTCAGGGCCTCGCTGGGCACGTCGCGGGCAGCCAGTCGTCTCGCTGACGCGAGCTGGTCGGCGACGGCCGCCAGATCGCGTTCCAATTCCTCAACAGCGGATGCAAGGCGCGTCAGGTGCTCCTGCATTCGGGCAATGAGTTCCGAATCCGTGGCCTGGCTGGGCGGCACAGGCCGGCGTGCACTGGACGAGGGGCCGCAGATCAAGCGGCGCATTCGCGCGGTCCGTGACGACCATCGGCCCGGTGCGGATTTCTCGTACGGATCGAGGACAGTGTCAAGATCGTCCAGAATCTCGGTCATGACGTATTGCGGAAACGGCCAGGCGCGAAGCCCGGAGACAATCCGCTCAATGGTCGATAAATTGTGCCGAATCTCCGCCTTGGGGATCGGAATATCGGCCGGCCTGGACATCACGAGCTCCGCTCGGTGCCGATGGAGAGGATGCACCAGGTACGCGTCCCGTCGGCGGTGACACCCCAGGCGTCGGCGAGCGCGGCCACGATGGGAAGGCCGCGGCCGTGCTCGTCGAGAAGGCCGTACGTACGCGCGGCCGGGGGCGCCGGCGTGCCATCGGTGACTTCCAGACGAACGTAGGCGTTGGTCTGGAGGAGCCGGAGGCTCACCGATGGGCCCTGACCGTGCTGGAAGGCGTTCGTCACCAGCTCCGAGATCAGCAGCGCAGCGTCGTCCATGAGGCTGTGAAGGCACCAGCGACGCAGGTGGGACAGCCCGACGCGTCGCGCCGTACCCGGCATGGTCCTGTCCGCTTCGGTCATCCGCTCGCCGGGGCCGGCGGTGCGGGCGAGGCTGATCTCTATCCCGTCGATGAGGGGAACGTGAGCAAGCACATCGGCGCTGGTGTACTGCGCCTGCATGGCGTCCGGACTTGTTGCAGCAATCAGCATTGCCCAGTCCTCCGGATCGGTTCGTGATCATCCGTGGTCGGCAGGCCGCTGCTGTGACGCCAGGCAGCGCAGCGGCCCGCCTTGGGGGAGCGGCCAAGAGAGGCAGAGACTCCCCAGTCGAGGCACTCTCTTGCCCGCCGAAATCAGTTAACTGGTACGCAAGAGGCAGGCACAGCCTCCGCAAGGGGGCAAAGCGTTCAACGCGTTCAACGGCCCAACTCGGCCATGAAGAACTAATGTTGGGACATGACCCGGTCGGAAAACACGAAGCTCGCGCACGTGATCGAGCTGTCATCCTTGAGTTACAGCGCGGTCGCGCGCGGGGTCCAGGCGCTGGCAGCGGCGTCAGGTGACTCTTCGATCCGCACGAGCAAGTCGAACGTGGCGTACTGGGTCCAAGGGACGCCGCCCAAGCCCAATACCGCTCGCTACCTGCGCGAGTTCCTCTCGCGGGAGCTCGGGCGTACGTTAACTCTTTGCGATCTGGGACTTTCCGCCCCCGATGACAGTTCCGAGTTGGCCGACTTGGGGCTTACCGTCGAAGACGATCCAGTGGAGACGCTGGGGCGGATTGGGAGAGCTGACATCGAGCGACGAACTTTCTTGACCACAGCCGCATACTCCGTAGCTGGCGCCGCCCTGCCCCTCGGGGTAGCCGACGAGATCCAGTCTCGTACCGTGCGCGCCGCCACTGGTGGAATCGCTGGTGCCGCTGAGGTGAGGGCCGTCCGGGACATGGTGAAGATGTTCACGGAAATGGACGAGCGCCATGGCGGACAACATGGCCGCAGCACGGTCGTCCAGTACCTGACCGACGACGTTCACCTCTTGTGCAACTCGCGCTTCCGAACGGAAGCTCTTCAACAAGAGATGTTCTCGGCCGCCGCCTCGCTGGCCTACCTAGCTGGCTGGAAGGCATACGACGCTGGCGAGCACGGCTTGGCACAGCGCTACTACCTTCAGGCATTCAGTCTGGCGCGCAGTTCGGGCAGCCTTGCGAATCAGGCATACGTCCTGCGGATTCTCGCGCACCACGGAATGGACAACGGCCGACCGGAGCACGTTCTCGGACTTGCAGATACGGCGCTCAGCATGAGCCGTGGCACCGACCCGGCAACGGAGTCGCTGTTCGTCATCTGCCGTGCTCGTGCGCTCGCGGAGTCAGGCAAGAACGCTGTCGCTCTACGTGAGGCTGATCGCGCCCGAGACCTGGCAAGGCAAGGGCAGATCGGCGAGATGACGGGGTGGGCAGCCCTGTGGGGAGCACCCGCAGCAACGGTTGACTCCCACACGGCGAAGATCCACGCGCGGATCGGCGATCACGTCGCCGCCGAGCAACATCACGCGCATGCAAGGAAGCGGTACAGCTCGACAACGCACCAGCGTATTGCCGCGCTGTCGGCTGCGGCAGAAGGCCACGCCCAGCTGCAACAGGGGCAGATCGAAGCGGCGTGCGCGACGTGGGACAGAGCGCTGGACACGATGACCGGCATCCGTTCCTCCCGGACGCGTAAGGCCGTGCAGTCGATGCGTTCAGACCTTGGGCGATTCCGGACACGTGGAGCGCGCCCAGCCCTGGAACTCGATGAGCGAGCTCGTACCTGGTTGCGCGAGGCCGTCTGACGAATGCGCCAGTCTAGGTGTGCCATCTCATGAGGTTGGTACCACGGCCTGGGTTCGCGGTCGCAGCACCCGATCAACCGAGTAAACAATCAGGAAGGGGACGAGAGTTGACGCATGTCGACGAGAGTGCGGTCCACCGGGCCCCGGACGGCACCCACTACGAGATCCTTACCGTGACCGCCCATGACCTGTACCACCTCCGACGCGTCCAGCAGAACTCGGACACGCGGCAGTGGGAAATCGACGGGATTCAGATCATCGGTGTTCAGGAAGACGTCCTCCTGCGCGAATACACCGCTGTCCAGCGGGAGCCGCTCCCCGAGCCTCGCATCACCCGCCTCGGCGGCCTGGTTCGTGATCTTCTCGCTTCATATGAGGAGGCGACCGGCTGCCCGTCAGCGCTGGCCGACGAGATCCGGACCGCCCTCGCCGACGTCGAGGCAATTCCGGCAGAAGTGCATCGTCGTCAGAGTGAGCCCGGCAGAGCGGCATACGCGCGCGGTCACTATGCCGCGCGCCGGCGACGGTGACATTCGTGGCCATGGCGGCACCAACCTCCTGAGACAACACATCTAGGTGTGGACACCGGCCAACGCCGCAGTCACGTCTATCGAACGCGTTCCCTGGTCTCTCCCGTTGCCCAGCGCAGTCCGGTGTCCTTGTCGCCACTCCAGATGTACTGCTGGTCCGGGGTGCGGGTCATGCCGAAGTCGTAGAGGCTCGGCGCGCCGGCGTCCTGCCACTTCTGCCACGCCTGGTCGATCTCTTCGGCCAGGCGCCGGGGGCCGCCCTGGTACGCCACGGCCGGGCCGTCCTCCTGGGCGACGAGCGTGGCCCAGGAGGAGTGTCCGTCGTGCAGCCAGGCCGTCACGCCGGCGTTCTCCTCGGTCGTGATCTGGACGTCCGGCAGGACGACGCGCAGCGCGAAGAGGAGGTTCCAGTCCGAGTGCAGCGGGCGCAGGTCCCGGTTGAAGGGGCCGTCTGTGTCCGGCAGGTCGTCGCCGCGGACCTCGTGCCAGGGCCGGCCGGCGTGGGTGCCGCGGCTGGGCATGAACATGGCGAGGCCCTGCATCCAGCCGCTGGCCGACTGCCCGTCGGCGGCCACGGTGAGCGCGACGTGCCCCAGCCTGCCCCACGGGGTGACGATGCGCCCGCCCGGCCGTACTTGCTCTACCCACGCCCATGGCACCTGATCGACGGCGTACGTGGCCATAAGACGGTCGTACGGGCGGCGTTCCGGGAAGCCGTACGTACCGTCGCCGACCTCTACGGGCACCTCAGCACCCGCCGCCTTGAGGTGCTCACGCGAGACCGCCGCGAGCTGGGGGTCAGCCTCCACGCTGGTCACGTTCCCGGCGCCGGCCCGAGCGCCGAGCAACGCCGCGTTCCAGCCCAGCCCCGTACCCAGTTCGAGCACCCGATGGCCCGAGTCGACCATCAGCGAGTCGAGCATGTCCACCACCACTGACTGACACGACAGGCTGGAAGACGGCAGCCCGTCGGTCACCTGTGTGATGGTGGACCCGTCGGGCCCCGGGTAGACGAGTTCCGCCCAGCGCCCGGGAGCTGCGCCGCGGTCTACGGGGACGTACGCGGAGCCGTCCCAGGTCCACACCCGGTCTGGGGCGAAGCGGTGCCGTGGCAGGTTCTCAACGGCAGCGCGGACCCATGGGGAGTCCGTGGGCCAGGTGCCCTCGGCGTCCATGGTGCGCGCGAGCCGATGCCGGAGTTCAGCGAGCTCGTCCATCGGCTACTTCCGGCGGGTTCCGCTGGGCGGCGGCGGGTCGGGCGCCTTCCCGTCGGAGTTGCCCGGCGGGGGCTTGCCCTGGCCCGGGTCGGGGTCCGGTTTACGGTGACCACCCATAGCGACTGCCTCTCTCTCAGCAGGTCTTGCTCAACCCAGGGTGGTAGCCGCCACGCCGCGCAGGAAGGCGAACGGCAGGCAATGGCCGAATCCCGTCGCCGCGGGCCTGGCAGAGCTTCCCACGGACAGCTCAACGACCGCGGCCGCGCCCCGGCACGGGAAGCGGCTACGTGGTCTTCTCCCCGCACAACGGCACCTTCGGGAACGGGTCCTTCGTCGCGGCCTCCGCGAGCCGAATGCCAGTGAAGGAGCTCGTCGGGTCAACTCGCCGTAGCCGACTTGTGCTCACTCACGGGCACCTCCGAGAGAGGGACGTACGGGTTGTCCGTCTCCGGCCGGTCGTACACGTGACTCGGGAGGCCGCCGGCCGCGGCGGTTGCGTTTCCGCAGCGGGACGCCGGCGGCGACCATGTGGATGTTCGGCCCGACCCGCAGCGAATGCGCCGAGCCGTTCGCCGACTCCCCCGTCTATGCGGTCGTGGCGAAGAGGCTGCACCGCTGAACGAACCTGTCCCCGCGGTGGGCGCGCGGGGGTGGACTGGTCACGCGGTCTCGGAAGACTCTGCGGTGCGAGCCTCCGCAACCGCTGCGCGGGCCGGGCCGCCGTACTGCGGGACCTGGTCGAGCGGGTCGCGTGTCCCGGCGCCGTGGCGGCGGTCGTAGACCGTGTCGGCGGTGTGGGAGCCGTCCGCCCACCGCCCGGCCTTGTTGCGCTCGGCCAGCGGCACGCCCTTCTCGGCCATGTCGGTGTTCGCACCGGCCCGCCACGAGTGGGAGGTGACCTTCTTGCCGTCGATGTAGGGCACCCCTGCCCGCTCGGCGAGGAGCTGGAGCCGTTCGTTGAGCGAGCCCGGCCGCATCCGGGTGCCGCGCTTCCGGTCTGCCGGGTAGGACCGGAGGCCGCCCTTGACCGTCAGGGCTCGGAACAGCGGGTCGTCAGGACCGTCCGCTCCGAGCTGGCGCAGGACATCGAGCCACGCGCGGGCCCGGCGCACGAGCTGAAGGTCTCCGCGGTCGTTGATGAAGCGGCCCGCTCCCTTCCCGGCCTGGTCGGTCTTAGACGTCGCTGTGGTGACGTGCAGGCCGGTGTCGTAGACCTTCACGCGCTTGATGAGCTGGTCCGCGAGTTCCATCTCCCGGTGCAGGTTGCTGTAGGCCAGGGCGGCGAGAAAAGCGTCTCGCTTGCCGATGTTGGTGGACTCATCGATGGCGGCGATGATCCGTACGTTGTACTCGATCGTGACGGCCGCGGCACGGTCGACCTCCCCGCCGGCCTTCACCCAGTCCTTCTTCCAGGCGCGCAGGCGGCCCTTGAAGCGGCTGCGGTCGGGCCGCCAGTCGAGCGGCTGCCAGCTCCAGATCCGGGACATGTACTGACCGACGCTGTCCGGTTTGAACTCCCCTGCCTTCCCCCGGCGGATTAGGTGCAGCCCGTAGGAGGTGTACGTCGCGGTCGTGCACGGGTAGGGCAGGCGCGGCGGCTTCTGGGTGGCGCACCACTCCTTGAAGGCGCGGATCGTGGAGTCGCGGTTGGTGATGGTGTTATCCGCGAGGTCGGGTTCGTCGAGGTCGGCCATGTCCTCGGGGGAGAGCCGAAAGTCTTCGTCCTTCCAAGCCGGCCGCTGGTTCGCAAGGGGCGGCAGTTCGCCGGGCCCGAGCATGGTGTGCTGGGTGATCAGGTATCGCGGGCCCGGCCCGGCCGCCACCGGGTCCGGCGCGCCGCCGTGGACCAGCTCCGCCTGGACGACCTCAGCCTCCGTGCTCACGTCTCCTCCGGCGGCTCGTATTCGGGGTGGTCGGGGTGGTCGATGAAGGGATCGGCGAACTGGCGCACGATCAGGAGGAGGGGGCCGGCCAGCGGGGCACCGTCCTCGGCCGCCTGGATCTTGAGCAGGTTGACCAGCATCAGCTTGCCCAGGAGATCCTCACGCGTGCGCCGCGGCTGGTTGCGGACGATGTGCATGGCGGTGGCCTGGTCCACGAAGTGCCCGGAGCCGGTCAGGATCGGCGCGAACACTCGGCCGCCCATCCCCTGTACGCCGAACCGGCGCGCGCCGGGCTCGGTCAGCTCCCACCAGCCGTGGGGGGCGAGGGCGTCGGCGGCCTCCAACTCCTCTGTGATGCGGGCCTCCAGGAAGGCCGCCCACTGGGCGGCCGTCGCCTCGTCTTCGGCGGTTGGTCGCTCGGGTCGCTGCTCGGGCCCGGTCATCAGAACCTCGCGTATCGGTTGCTGACACAGTCGGTGCACATGTCTGCAAGATCGAAGTTGCAGGCCCGACGGCACTCTTCGCACAGGCCCGCCAGGACGTGCTCCCCGAACAGGCACACCAAGGCTCCTCCTTGCGGGGAGGCGGCGGTCTCGACCTGGACTACGGTGACACCGCCGCTGGAGCACTCGGCACATTCGTGCGCGGGGTCGTCCCCTCCCTGGGTGCGGGCCTCGTAGAACGAGCCGACACTGTAGAGGTCGATCATGTCGGCAAGGCCGCCGTGGTCCTTTCCGCACATGAGGCATCGGTAGGTGTCCTGGTCGCCCGCCGCGATCAGCATGAAGTGGCCGCAGGACAGGCAGCGAAGGGTGAGGTCCGCTGAGGACTTCAGCGCCGGGGCGTGCTCTTCGAGTCGCTGTTGTACGAAGCTGTCGAACTTGCCGATCAGGGGCCTGATCTCTTCCATCAGGTCGGCCGCGGCCTGGGCGTCGTCGCTGTCGTCGTTGGGCAGCAGTTCGGCGTCGATGAAGGCGAGCAGCTTCTTGAGGACCGGGACCGCGCGGGCCTCGACCGCCGCCGCGGTGTCGCTGGCTCCGTAGTGGGTGAGGCGGTTGCGCAGGGCACCCAACGCTTCGAGGTCCGCGTCCTCGGGGTCGATCGGGTTCTCGATCTTCACGGTGTCGCGTAGGCGCTCCAGGGCGCCTACCACACCGACGCTGTGGAAGGCGCCGAGCCGGTGCCTGGCTCTGTCGAACGCCTGGGGCTTGGTCCAGACGAGCCTGGGATCGTGCAGTTCGAGGCGGGCCTTGAGCAGGGTCTCGGTGCCGAGCTGGAGGTGCAGCACGGCGTACTTCAGGTCGCGCCCTTGCGGCGTGCCGGCAAGCGCGGTGAGTGAACTGAGCAGATAGTCGAGCCCGTTCAGGATGATCGGGAAGTGCATGTCCCCCCGGCCGGCCCCCTGCTGCGCCTGATCAGCCACGGTCATCCTTGCTCGGGTACTCGGGGTGGTCTTCCCACCGCTTTGCCTCGTTGCGCATCCACTCCAGCTTGCGCACGGCGCCGACGATGTCCCGCTTCTCCATGCACGCCTCGGCATACCCCATCGCGTAGCCCAGGGACTCGTGGAAGAACGGCGTCACGACGGGAGTCTCCGCCGCCCGCGCCTTCAAGAAGGAGTGCAGCGTGGCGAGTTGGGCGCTCATCTCCGCGTACGCCTCGATGCCGTGGTCCTCGGCCCGGGAGATAGGGGAGCCGGTGGAGGGGGCCGTTGTCGGTTCCGGCCGGTGGCCCTTCGGGCTGTATCCGGTACTCATTGAACTGCCTCTCGGGTGGGTCAGGTGGTGGG
The DNA here is from genome assembly GCF_053591455.1 of Streptomyces sp. NPDC003016. Classification (NCBI taxonomy): domain Bacteria; kingdom Bacillati; phylum Actinomycetota; class Actinomycetes; order Kitasatosporales; family Streptomycetaceae; genus Streptomyces; species Streptomyces sp. NPDC003016. The sequence goes on along the minus strand of NZ_JBSFTV010000022.1, from coordinate 58,151 downwards.
GCATGCGGCCTGAGACGTGTATCAGAAGCGGGCGTAGCGGATGTCGATGCAGTTGGAGCACATGAGGATCGACTCGCCGTCGGGAGCTATGTCGAGGACACTCCCGCAGCCGCCTTCACAGTCGATCAGCTGCTTGAAGACGGTGCCGCACGAGAAGCACAAGGGCGTCACCCCTGCTTGCTCGCTGCGGTCACCGCCTGCGGAACCAGAGTGTGTTGTCGGGTCGCAACGAAGATTTCAGTGGGCAACGCTCTGACCTGGGCACTGAAATCTCTGGCGCGGTGGTCTGGGTCACACTCGCCGTACGGAAGGCTTCAGTGCCCGACGCTTCGGACTCGTGGACTCTGGCTGTCGGAGCCGATCGTGCTGGCTACCGCGGTGGCGGCTAGTCGGGCAAGGTTGTCGACACTGTTGATCGCCCCATCGTTGACGCTGTGCAGCGGTGACGCCGGATCGCCCGTGGGGCTGATGCGCGCCCAGGCGTCAAGGATGGCTTGGACAAGGTCGGCACGCACTCCGATGCCGTCCGCACCGTACTGGTAGCCGTCGCGCAGGGCGTCGTTGTCGGCGTGGTGGAGTAGCTCGGCGCCTTCACGTTCGGGCTGTTCGTTCGCAGTCATGTGTTCTCCTCCGGAGCTGGTGGCTCAGACCGACTGAAGACTTCGGTGCCGTGCTGAAGAACCTACTGAAGTCTTTCGTGCGCTACTGAAGTCTTCCGTGCCGTCCGACACTCATCGCGTCCCCTCCCAGCAGGTATCGGTTATTCCAGGGAGAATACCCGATAAGGCATGCCTAACCCGATCTTCTTCCGGCCCCGTGCGTCGCCCGGAGTGAGTGCGGCAGAACTGAAGACGAACTGGGGCTGGATTCGATATCGTCCCCACTACAGCCTCAGTCCTGCTCCAGTTCTCTGAAAGGGCCTTCGTGAGCGACGGCTACACCCTGCACATCACCAACGCGCCCCCCGACTGGCACGAGAAGCTGCATGAGCTTGTCGCGCAGCTCCCGGCCGAGACCATCACTTCCGACCCCGTCCCCACCGTCGAAGCCGCAGTCAACCTCATCGAGCGCACCACCCTCGACGCGATCCATCTCCTCCGGCTGGCCGTCCAGGGCGATGGTCGCGCACTCGGCGCGGACTTCCGCGCTCAGCGTGGCGAGGGCCGCCTCAACGGCGCCACCACCAGCCTCACGCGCGCGGTCAAAGCCCTTATCAAACAGGGGATTTGGCCTGAGTCTGTTCCGGAGGTCATCACTTCCACGAAGGCGGGCCCGGAGGGGTGGCGGAAAACCCACGCCTACTACATGCCCCCCGCCCTGGTGTCGGTCTTCCGTGCCGCCTTCCTGCGGATCGACCCGCGCCCGCCCGGCGATCCCCAGGCAACCGCCGGCCACCTCACCACCACCCCGAACGCCTGGGACGACCTGCCGGAAGCCATCGAGCGCAACGGCGGCTACCTGCCCATGGACGTGCTCACGCTGCGGAACCTCGACGGGGCCGGGTCGGCGAAGGTCCACGTCGTCGCCCGCATTGAGTACGAACTGGCCAGCCGCAAGATCGGACACCTTCCGTCGGGCATCCCTCGCGACCAGCACGCCAAGGTACTCCTCTACAACCAGGACCGCGACAACATCGGCCTGGTGCTCCACCTCGTCCACCAGCTCGCCCAGGGACGCAGCGACACAGCCACGAATGCCACCCAGTTGGTGAGCCTGCTCAACCTGCGCCTGGCCGCCACAGACACCACCGGAGCCACTCAGTGACCCGCCAGACCGTTGAGCCGTTCGACCACATCAGCCTCAACCCGACGCACGTCACGCTGGGCGAGCTGGTACGCCGCATCGACAGTGGCATGCTCGACCTGGACCCGCCCTACCAGCGCGGTGATGTCTGGACCGTGGACCAGCGCATGGCTCTCGTGCAGTCGTGGCTCCGAGGATTGCCCGCCGGCGTCGTCATCCTCTCCGACCGCTGCAACCCCAACTGGGAGCAGGCACACGGCGGGAAGGGCCCGTACGACACCGGCGAAGCACTGTGGGCGTGCGTGGACGGCAAGCAGCGCTTCACGACCGCAGCCCTGTGGCGGCACGACGGGTTCGCCGTCCCCGCGTCGTGGCTGAAGCCGGGCAACGTTGCGACAACAGAGGAGACCGATGACGGCCCTTACGTCCGTTTCAGCGGTCTCAGCGAGCCTGGGAAGCGGTTCGTGGAGCGGTACTGCTCGCTCCTGATCGCCGAGGCGAAGGAGTGCGCAACCGTCGAGCAGGAGGCCGAGCTATACCTCCTCGTGAACGGTGCCGGCACCCCGCAGACGACCGAGACCATGAAGACCGCCGCACGCGTCGCCGAGGGAGGCTGACATGGAAAACACCACAGATGTCGAGAGCACCACCCCGTGGCGGTGCGAAGTCGCCCACCACGCTCACACCACCGACCAGCGCGGCCCGACATGCCGCCCGGACAGCCTTCGCCACCCCGAGCCCGAGCGAGACGACCAGTGAACGACGACACCCTGAGCCATTACGAGTACGACACGGAGCCGTTCACAGCGACCGAGCTGGCGGCCATTATGGACTACCGGAACGCCATCGACGGCATCCCCGACGCCATCACTGAGACGGACGGGGCAGCACTCGGCGCCGTGTCGCAGGCGTTCGGCGTCGAGGCGTTCCGCAGCCTGCTGTCGGACCACGCAGACGCCCTCAACACCTGGTATCTCGCGCTGGATTCGGCGCTCGGTTCGCTCCTCACCTGCACCAGCGAGGTGACCACGTACAGCACCGCAGCCGCGCGCTTCCTGAAGGCCGCAGCCGACGAGTACCACCAGGCGCGACAACACTTCGAGTACACCGTTACCGTCTTCATCCTCGGCCGGGACACCAGTCCCCTCACCGGCGACTACCCGCCGGCCACCTGCACTCTGAACCTGGGTATGCAGGGTCTGGACGGCCCGGTGTAACAACAAACCCGCAGGTCACCAACCTAAAGCGCCCGGCCGCACGAGCGAACGGCGGGCCCAACGCTCCGAAGGAACCAGAGATGCAGCACTACACCGACGACCCGTTGATGGACGGTCCGCGCCGTATTCACGGCCTCATCCTCGAACCCGTCGGCACCACGAAGACCTTCTTCGGCGCCGACGCCCACCTGTACGGGGCGGCCTGCCGGGCGGGGGACTGGATGGACGCCCGTCCGTACGACGACCAGGCGCACGCCGAGGGCTTCGACCAGCACATGGCCGATGTGCAGCAGAAGGTCCACGAGACCGAAGCCGCTACGTCTGGGCAGGATGACCGCCCCGACCAGGAGGCGTGACGTGGCGTTCCGCATCAGCGCGAAGGAGGCCGCGCGCTACCCCGGCCTCCGCGCACGGCTCGATGCCCAACGGACCCCGAAGAAGCAGCCGGCCAAGGCCCGCGCGAAGGCGCCGAGCAGCAGCTCCGCCGTGTACATCGAGTGGGACAAGGCGCAGGAGGTGGGCAGCTCCCGGCACTGGGAGATCGAGCTGCCCGACATGGCGCTGATCAACGCCAACGACCGTGACCACTGGGGCAAGCGCCAGCGGTTGACCGCCGCGATACGGGAGGCCACCGCGGTACTCGCCCGCACGCAGAAGATCCCGCAGTTGACCCGGGCCCGGGTCGTGTACGTCGTGCACCCGAAGGCGCGCACCCGCGTCTTCGACCCGTCGAACTGGTCGCTTACGGCGAAGGCCGCCGTGGACGGCCTGAGCGACGCGAAGGTCTTCAAGGACGACAACGCCGGCATCGTGACCGGCGTTGACCCAAGGGCAGGAAAGCGCCAGGACGGCGCGCACATCAGGATGTCGCTGGTCATCGTGGACCAGGGGGAGGAGAACGCAGGTGTCTGAACTGGAAGAGGAGAAGACGGCTCGGCAGCGCGCTGCCGAGCTGTTCGAGGAGGCGGGGCTGCGGCGCGAGCTGGTGCCGACGTACGCGGACGCGCTGCTCGCACTGCGCGACACGGAGAACGCGGCGAAGCTCCGCGCGGCCGGTCACGAGCGGGCCGCTGCCGTCATTCAGCCGAACCCTGACCTCATCGACGCCGCGTGGGGCGAGGACCGGTGACAGTGCGGACGCCGATGGAACGGCGCCCTGCGCCGGTGGACAACCAGGTGAAGAGCGGCGTGCCGCACGGCTCTCCGGCGCTCTGGGAGGGCGAGTTGGCCGCGCTCTACCGTGATGCGACCTTTCTCCAGCGGCCGGACACCCGTACGGACAAGCAGGCACATGTAGCCGTGTTCACGACCGGGCTGACCAGCCGAAATGGAGGATCGCTCGGTGGGTTCGGGGCGGCCTGCGACCCGGGCAGGATCATGCTGAATGAGGACTTGATCTACGTGGCACACGAGGTCGGGAGGCTGTTGCGCTGCCGACGTCGTGCGTGCCAGTCGCTCTTCGCTGCGGCCGAGCGTCAGGACGGGGACCTCGATCACATCCGGTCGTACTACGGGCTGGAGCACCGGATCGGCGTCCGCGTCGAGCTGGGGCTCCGTGTCCGGCATGAGGGCCGCCCCGGGACGATCATCGACACCCGCGGGCAGTACCTCGTCGTCCGCCTGGACGACGAGACCGTACCGGTGACCGTGCACGCCACGTCCGGCATGACGTACCAGGGCAAGGACGGGTGGGTGCGGGCGGTCCCGCTGCCGGACCCGTACGCCGCGGTGTAACGAACCCGCGGGTCACTCCGTCTATCCCGTGCACGGCCCCCTGCGTCGGCGCCCGCCGACACGTTGCTCATGCAGGGGGCTGTGCTCTGGGGAGACATCGTGAGCACAGCCACCACCACCGATCGCGCCAAGCTGCTGCGCGAGGCGTCCTTGACGGTCTGCGGCCGGCGCGAGGGCAAGACGAAGTCCTGCAACTCGTGCCTGCGGAAGGCCGACGCTGCCGTGCAGCTCATCAAGGGCCCGACGCTGAACACGCGGCTCCTGCCGCGGGTCGCAGACATCGTGTGTGGTTCGGACGGCCAGCCCTGCGGCGACTGCTGGGAGAAGGCCACCACCCTGATCCTGGAGCTGCGCGGATGAGCTTCGACTTTCCTCCACCGATGATGGTTCAGGGCGAGGTCATCAGTGGTGGGATGAAGTACGGCTGCGTGCAGCAGATCTTCGGCGTCTCGTGGCCGATGGTCCCGCCGACGGGCTGGCGCTACGTCGCGGGGAAGGTCAAGGCCCTGCTGTACGGCGAGGGCGCCATCTGCGAGTGCTGCGCCGAGGCCGCCGTCAGCACGGGCTCGTGTGCACGCCCCACACCGTGCGCCCCGGTCCGCATGACCATCGTGACGGGCCGGGAGTCGTACCCCCTGACGGACGACCTGCTGAGCACGTACTCGTCGTTCAACCGGTTCCGACTCGTCGCCACACCAGCCGAACCCGCGCCGTTCGCCTTCGCCCACCTGGAAGTCGCAGCCCCGCAGTGGGTGCGCACAGAGCCGGCCAGGCGGCACGAGCTGATGGGCGAGGTGGTGGCCCGGCTCAAGGAGATGGACCCCGGCCTCGCCGGTGGCGATGTCCGTACATGCTTGTGGGACGGCTACCGGGAGATTCCCTACCCGCACGACTGGGCTCGGGCGTCTGCCGATCAAGGCCGGTAGGCTGACCCCATAACTGAACACCCGGGCATCGGCCCGGACCTTTGCCGAGGCGTACGAGCGAGCGCCTGGCACACCGCTCCGAATCAATCAGAAGGGCAGTCCCATGCCTCCTGCTTCCGTGGTCTCTTCCGGCTTCGGCCTCTCCATCGCGACGTGACGTGACGCACCCCTGACCTGGTGTTTCCTCTGCAATCCGCGTCACGTCACTTCCCAGGAGACTGCTGTGCCTTCGTCCGACTCGATACTTGCGCGCGCCGCGTTGGGAGCCGCGAGCGCGTTCGGTTCGGCCTGCCGCTGGTGTACGCGCCGCCGCTACGAGGTCGCCCCGGCGGCCGCGACGGCGTCCCTGACCGGCATGTCGTGGCTTCACCACCTCGACGGCATCAGCCCCACCGAGCATGCCGTCTACGGACTCGTCACGGCCGCCGCCGGCGCGCTCACGGCCGGGGGGCTGAAGCACAAGCACAAGGGCATCGCGACCGCGGGCGCCAGCAGTGTCGTCGTGATGGCCAACACCTGGATCGGCGCCGGGGTCGGCCCGTCGGTGCCGTCCCTGGTCGCCAGCTTCCTGGTGACCGGCGGCGCGTACGCGGCGTACGTGCCGTGGCTGGTGAAGTCGCGCCAGGACCGTCTCGCGCTCCAGGTGAAGGCCGCCAAGGCGGGCGTCACCGCCGAGGGCCTGGGCGACAACGTCCTTACGCCGGGCGTCACGGGCTCGACGACGGAGGAGACCGCGCTCCTGCGGGCCCTGGTCGCGATGCTGGCCGTACCCGCGGTCGATGTGACCTCCTTGGACTACACCCCGTTCGGCTGGCGGGCGGTCGTTGTTCTTCCGGCCGGCCGCAACACCGCCCCGCAGAAGGTCATCGCCCGCAAGGACCAGCTCGCGAACAATCTGGGGCTCGGTGGGAAGCTGCGCCTGGCGAAGGGTGAGAGGGACAACGAACTGGTCGTCTCGCTGTACGAGTCCGACCCGCTCGCCTCCCCCATTCCCTGGCCCGGCCCGTCGACCACGACGTGCCAGGAGCCGGCAGTTCTCGGCGTGGACGCGTTCGGGCAGCCCGTGCTCGCCCCGCTGCTCTACAACCACGTCCTCATCGGCGGAGCGACCGACAACGGGAAGTCCGGCATCCAGAGCGTGCTCATCGCGTACGCGGTCGCCTGCGAGGACGCCGAAGCGCTCCTCATCGACATGAAGCCCGGTGCCGTGGAGTTCGGTCCCTGGCGCGACAGTGCCCTCGCCCTCGCGGACACCCCGAGCCGCGCAATGCAGCTCCTCAAGGGGGTGTGGGCCGAGGTCGAGCGCCGCGGTGCGCTCCTGGCCTCGCTGGGGGAGAAGAAGTGGGTCCCCGGCAAGCACGGGCCGGCGTGGTTCGTGTTCATCGACGAGCTGGCCGAGCTGGTACGCCGCGTACCGCAGGCCGCCAAGCTGATCGAGTCGCTGCTCCAGGTCGCACGGTTCGTGGGCATCACCCTGGTGTGTGCCACGCAGTCGCCCTCGAACCGGGTGTTCGGCGGGTCCACCGACGGCCGCCAGCAGTACCAGCTCCGTATCGGCCTCGGCGCGCGGGAATCCACCACCTCCAACCTGATCTTCGGCCCGGGTGCGTACGGCGACGGCTGGTGCCTGGACGAGCTGGACGCCCCGGGCAAGTTCCTGCGCTGGGACCGCGAGCACCAGGTCCCGGTCGAGGCCCGCGCGTTCTTGATGACCGACGAGGACGTTGCGGCGACGAACCGCCGCTACGCCCCCGCCAAGGCGGACAGCGAGGCCAGGGAGCACCCGCAGCCGCCCCCGGAGCCGGAGGACGACCCGACGCCCCCGAAGCCGCCCACCCCGCCCTCTGGCGGCCCCGGAGGCGGCCGCCCGGTACTCCGCGCGGTGCCGACGTATCCGGACGGCTCGGAGATCGCCGACGAGCGGCATCTCGCGCTGTGGCAGGCGATCGAGAAGGCGGGGCCGGCCGGGATCACGATCGACGCCCTGGTGGCGCTCGGGCTGCCCGAGTTCAATGCCCGCTCGTCGGTGAACGGACCACTGGGGCAGTGGCGCCACAAGGGGTGGGTGATCGAGGCTGGCAAGCACGGGCGCGCGATGGCGTTCCGTACGGTGCCGCGGCTTCCGGTCGCCGAGGTGCCGGCGGCCGCCGAGGACTCCGAGTCGGTCACGATCGGTGGGTGAGGCGGCGCCAGCAGCCCGGGACACTGTCCGGGGCGTGGGCGTAGAGACAGGGATACCGGCGGTCGCGGGCGGCACCGTCCCCGCGACCGCCGTGGTGCGTGTGCCCTCGGGCGGCCCTGTTCTCGTGCCGCTCCAAGGAGGCGCTCGCCCATGCTCCTCTGGAACACTTAAGGCCTCGCCCATGAGGAGGAGCACTTGTACCAGATCCGAGCGATGTGGCACGCCTGGCGCACCGGTCACCGGCCCTGGTCCGATCAGATCTTCTGGCCCGGTGGGTATGGGAGGGTCTGGTTCTGCGACTGCGGTGAGCAGTGGTGGCCCGAAGGCGAGGGCGTCCCCAACTGGCGTGAGAGCACGGTCCGCAGGGAGCGGCCCGAGTGACAGATCCCGGGGAACGCCGCGGCGGTGACTGCGTGGGATGATCTCCGCCATGACCAAAGGGTGGGGAAGAACCGCGGCGAGCGCACTGCTCGCGGCCGCGGTGTTGAGCACGGCGGGATGCGGCGGCGGAGAGGCGGATGCCAAGACGCCCGCGTCGCCGAGTCCGAGCGTCAGCAAGCTGCCGGCGACGGTCCCGGAAGCGGCACGGCTGTACCAGGAAGACCTGCGCGAGTTGCAGATCGAGGGGTGCCCTGCGGACTGTGGGCTGGAGCTCACCGAGGTCTACAACAACGCGGCACTGCTCCGCAAGACGATGCGCGAGTCCGACGCGCCCCTCGGCACGTTCACCGGCGCGTACCGGGCGATGGACGCCCTGACCAAGGGCTACGTCCTGCACGGCCAGGGCGAGGACACGGAGAGCACGCGCCCGCTGGTCCTCGGCCCGGCGTACGAGCTCAACGACTGGCTGACACAGAACCCCGTCGAGTAGCCGCAACCTCTGCCGCTCGTTGACCTGACAGAGGCTGCGAGAGCCGTTCTTTCTATCAACCTTGATAGATAATCAATCAACCTTGATAGGTAAATTCGATGAGCACCGAAAAGTTCTCTTTCGCTATTGATGTCATTCACGCTTCGCGACTTACTGCCATCAAGAAAAAGCATGCGCGGGCTATGGCTAAGCATGCCCAGGAGCTGCGCGGTGAAGGAATGAGTGCGACTGAGGCGCGGTTGACTGTCCGTCGTCTGCGTCCGGAGCTGTGGCCGACGCTGAGTGGCATCGTCGCGCGTGCGGTCGAGAAGCGTCTGGCCGAGCCGGACCTGGCCGGCCCGTGGACGCCGCTGGACCCGGACGAGGAGGAGATCGCGGCTCTCTCGGGTCGCGGGCCGGGCAAGAACTACTTGGGGCACCTGGTCACGCGCACCTATGAGCTGCCGACTGCGCTGGTCAAAGCTCTGCGCACAGCTTCAGTACGGGTGAGCGCCGCGCCCTTGGCGAAACTGGACGAGCTGGGGCTGACCTACAACAGCCTCCACTACAGCGAGGAGGAGCAGCGCCAGCGCGAGGAGTTGATCGAGCTGGTGTTCTCCGCTCCGCGGATCGTGCGCCAGGCCCTGGAGCGGTACGGGCCGTGGCCGTCGGAGGATCACCCGCCGTCGTTCCCGCCAGCCCCGCCTAGCCGTTAATTCAATCAACCTTGATAGAGTAATCCGGCTTCGCGCGGCGCAAAATTACTCCCATTGAGCGAATTCCCGAAGGAGCTTGAATTCTTGTTGTCGGTAGGTTAAGAATTCTCTTGCTTCGGAATTTTGAACATGAGGAGGGCGTTGTGCCTGCTGCCGTACCACCGATTCCGGATCTCCCCCGGTACACGACGTGGGCCGCCGTACCGGAGAAGCTCTACACGAAGACACAGCTCGCGCAGTTGGACCCGCCGCTCAAGCCGGCCGCCGCCCCGGTCGGCCAGGTCCTCTACCACGGCAACTGCTACGCCCCGCTGTACGAGGTGACCACCGCGGTGCCGAAGCGTCGGGTCTCACCCGCGCAGCGCGCCGCGCTCGACCGCGCCCGAGAGTTGCAGTACCGGTGCCAGCGCTGCGGTGTGTGCGAGCAAGCACCGCTCGGCAAGGGCCGGTTCTGCGAGCCGTGCCGGTACGCGATGACGATGTGGGACCAGCACGAGCAGGCGCAGGCCCTCGCCCGCGAGCTGGTCGCCGACCCGGCCGCCGTGCTCCTGGTCGTGGACGTCGAACCCGACTCACTCCCGGAGGCGCAGGGCGTCGCCGTCGTCTCCGTCCACGACCGCCAGGTCCTCTACGCCGCCCCGGCCGGGGAGTACGGCACCCCCGAGCGCGGTGCCGTACTCGACCGGCTCGATGCTCTCCTGGCGGGCCGCCGCGTGGTCGAGGAGCCCGACTTCATGGGCCCGCACAGCCGCTACCCGTGGGCCCTGCTGCGCCTGCCGAACTCAGGGCCGGTCGTCTCCGGCCGCGACCCGCTGCACCCATGGGCCGCGCCTTCCTCGGCGGCCAACGCGAGCGTCACGAGGATCTGGGCAGGGTGGTTCGGCTGGACCGACCGCCGCTCGTCCACGACCGCGTGCGCCCCGTGGGAGTGGAGCGGCGACATCCCGATGCCGTGGACGCGGTCGCTGGACCTGGCGGCTGACGGACGGTCGATGGCCGGTGTGCTGCACCGCATCGCGGACGGCACCGAGCCGGTGTGGGAGCGGGCGGCGTGGACGCTGGACGACCACGGGGTCGGCACCCCGGACAGGAGCGGAGTCTGATGTCGTCGCTTCGAATCATGGACTCCGACCCCGGCAAGGCGCAGCGCACTGCGGCGGCCGTACAGCGCGCCCTGGAAGCGTCGCCGGAGGTCGTCGTCGGCAACGTGTCGGAGAAGGCGAACCACCGGGACGCCGGCCTACGCGTCTTCATGGAGGTGCTGCTGCTGGAGGCACCCACCGGGCGCAAGGACGTCGCCCAGGAGGTGACCGTCGAGCGCGCCGACCGCCCCCGGCAGCGCACGCCCCGGCGGCCACTGCCGCACGGCCGCCGCAGGGAGGGAAGCGCATGACGCCCACCGCCGACGTCTGGCGCTCCCTCGAGGGCGGGAACTTCCGGTCCTGGGGGCAGGAGTAGGGGTCCGAGTAGGAACGGACCAGGAACCCGGTGTTGCTGTCAGAAGTTTTGACAGTCGCTGATCCGGGCCGGCCGTGGCGGCCGGGCACCCCGCCGCCGACGCCGATCGACCCGGACCTGCCGAGCGCGGACATCCGCATCGGGTACGCCCGCTGCTCGACCCTCGGGCAGGAACTCGACTCCCAGCTCGACGCCCTCAGCAAGCACGGCATCCCCAGGGACAAGATCTTCAGCGAGAAGATCAGCACCCGCATCCGCGTACGGCCCAAGTTCGAGGAAGCGCTGCGGACAGCGCGGCAGGTCAAGGCCCACGCCCCGCACTGCCGGGTCATCTTCACCGTGTACGAGATGAAGCGCCTCGGCCGCGACGCCGCCGAACTCACCGCGCTCGCCGACCACCTCACCGCCCACGGCCTCATCCTGGAGATGCTCGCCGGGCCCCTGCCCGGCATCTACGACCCCACCGGTCCGGGGAAGCTGCTGTTCGCGTTCTTCGCGGCGATGGCGGAGACCGAGCGGGAGAACATCCGCGAGTCGACCCTGGAGGGGCTCGACACCGCGGCCCGCAAGGGCAAGCACGGCGGCCGGCCGCCGGTCATCACCGACGACATGCTCCACACCGTGCTCCGCAGGCGGGCGCTCGGGGAGTCCGTCGAGCAGATCCAGCCCGACCTGTTCATCCCCACCGGCAAGCGCAAGGGCCAGAACCCGTCGGTGGCCAGCGTCTACCGGGCGCTGGCCGAGCACGCCAAGCGCGAGGCGTACCCGGAAGCCGTCGAGGCCGCGCACACAGACTTCGCTGCCCTGAAGGCCGGGGAAGTTCCCGGGCCTCGCGGTACGGACGAGGTGCCGCAGATGCCGGGAGCCGTCCAGTGATCCCCGCCCCGCACCGGATGAAGGGCGGCGCCCCGCTTCTCGGAGCGCTGCCCGGACAGGTCGGCCCCTTCGGCCCGTACGGCGCCGACATGCGTGATCCTGGAGACATGGAGATCGAGATCCTGGTCGTGCCGGACTGCCCCCACCAGCAGCTCGCCGAGGAGCGACTGCGGCAGGCCCTGGACGACGCTGGGCTGAACACCACCGGCTTCACCACCCGGGTGGTCACCGACCAAGCCGAGGCCGAGCGGTCGGCCTTCACCGGCTCCCCGACGATCCTGATCGACGGCCGCGACCCGTTCGCCGAGCCCGGCACCACGCCCTCGCTCTCCTGCCGGATCTACCGCACCCCGCAGGGCCCGGCCGGGGAGCCCGGGCTCGACCAGCTCCGCCAAGCCCTCCACGAAGCCGCCGGCACCGCAGCCTGACCGCCGAGGAGCGGCACGACGCACAGGACCCCGACGGTCACCGCCGGGGTCCTGTGCTGTTCAACCCGACAGTGGGCTACAGCGGTTCCGCGGTGGCCAGCGCGTCGCGTAGATCGGCGGGAAGCGCGGGGTGGTCGCGCCAGACGACGCAGGTGTTCAGCATGCTCCGCCAGATCGAGCGGGCCGCCTTCGGGTCGGCGAACGGGCCGCCGAGGGCGTCCAGGAGCAGACGGGCGTAGTGGTTGATGGCCTTGCCCAGGGTCTCCGGGACGCTCAGGATCAGCTCCGCTTCGGCGCTGCGAGGTTCTTCCGCCAGTTCGGGCAAGCACTGCTTGAGCTTGTCGGCGGTCTGCTGCACCTGGTCGGTACCGAACTCGGCGAGGGCGCTCACCTGCTCGGCAGTGGGCAGGGGCGTGACGGTCGTGGTCATGGCTCTGGAGCGTACGGGTGCGGAACCCGGCGGATCAGCCGGACAGGTGAAGTGGCCCGGACGTCACGGGCGGACCAGCTCATGCGTCCCTTCGATCCGAAAGCTACTGGCGGGTTACTTGTCACCTCGTTCGCTGCTCGTTAACGGCACCCCATCTACCGCGCACTCGCCGAGAACGAGAAGCAGGAGGCGTACCCCGAAGCCGTCGCCCAGGCGCACGCCGACTTCGCCGACCTCCAGGACGTCGACGACATCCCTCGCCCCCGCCGGGTCCGTATCCGACGTCCTGGCGACCCGCTCGCAGCCGACGAAGCCGACCTCCGCCAGCAACTCCAGACCCAGCCTCACCCGAACTCGGAGACCGCCACCCAGGAACCATGATCGTTCTCAGCGCCAACCGCTGTACCGATGTTCCCCAAGCCCGAAGTTCGCGGCAGGGTCTGCCACCCCGCCGCCGCCCCGGGCCTAGCGCACGATCTGGCATGAAGGTTCCTCAATCCTCTTACCCGAGATAACTTCGGCCGCCGGTCCCGGGTGCCCGGGACGTAAGGGAGCGAGGTCCCGCAGTCTTCCCCTTCGTGCGCCTGCCTCATCACGGCAGACCGCTTACCGAAGGGAATTTCTATGACCAACTGGACGCCCAAGCTCACCAACGTCAAGGGCACCGACGGCACCGTCGGGACCGGCGAGTACGTCGAGTCGAACGGAGTCGCGACCTTCACCGCCCAGATCGTGGCGAAGACGGAGACCTTCGCCGTGGACTCGGCCGGCTTCGGTCTGACCCTGCCGGTCCCGGCGAAGACCGGCACCCGGTACGTCTTCGCCCTCAGCCTGGACGGCCGCGACGCCGACCAGGGCATCTGGACCGGCGAGGCGCAGATTTACGCCGGCGCGGACGGCAACACCATCGAGCGGCTGCGCACGGTGGGTGACATGGCCAACGGCGCGGCGCTCCAGAACGTGACCCACGTCTACGGCGGCGACAAGGGCGAGATCATCACGGTGACCGGCTCCTACCTCACCGCCTAGTCTCCAGCGGCCCCGTACACGGCGCCGCGCAACCGAGCCCGGCACCCTTCCTCGGGTGCCGGGCTTCTAGCTGCCCTCGCTGCGGGCCCGCAAGGCGGCGGCCGCGGTGTCGAGCGCGGCATGCAGCTCGGGTACGAGGGTGAGAGCGGCGGCCACCACGTCGGCCGGCGCCTCGGGGTCGGCCTGGACGATGCCGAATGCCTCAAGAGGCGTCAGTGGGACGAGTCGGGCGGCCCATGCCCGATGGGCCTTGCCGGAGGCGTAGCGGTCCGTCAGCAGTTCGATGGGAGACAGCGCAGGAGCCTCTTCCGTACCGCCCCGCAGGAGCCAGGCGATGCCCTTGGTGCTGACGAGTTTGCACATCCGTTCATCATCCGGGTACGAAGACGTGCTGCTGACGGAGGCTTCCACCAGGCGGGTCGCCATCGCCCGCTCGCGCTCGTTGCGGGGCCGCGGGTTCTTCACCTTGTCGAGCCACCGCCGGGCCTCCCAGGCGCTGATCCAGGGGAAGTCCTCTGCCTCTTCGGCGGCCATGGCCATCCGGATCGCGGCCAGCGCCCACACGGGGTTGGTGTAGTCGCGGCGGAACGTCACATCCGTCAGGACCTCGGCGTCACGCTTCTTCGCGGCCCGCTGCATCTGGCCGGCCGTGGGGCCGTCGAGCCACTGGATGCTCCACACCCGACGTCTCTCGTCGTACTCAGCCTCGACTTCCCTGGGCCGGAGACCGAACTCCTCCGCGAGCTGGGAGGTGAGCCGGTGCAGGCGCGCCGAGCGGTTAGCGACCGCCATCGGAGGTCATCCCGCCGATAATCCGCACCGTCCGGCCGCTGATCTCGCTGGCGGCCGCTTCGTCCCCGGCGCTCAGGGCCTCGCGGAATCGGCGGGCCTGGTCCTTCTCCGCACGGATCTTCTCGACGGCGGCCGGGTTCTCCAGGTTCTTGATGGGGAAGAGGACGGGACCGAGCCGGCCGCCGTACTGCTGGGCGTACGCGGTGATCAGTTGCAGGGTCTGGTGGGGGTCGACGCCCGGGTCGCGGTAGACCTCGTGCTCCTCGTCACCGTCGAGCGCCACGCTTTCGCTGATACGCCGCTCGAAGTCGCGAAGCGCGGTGCGCAGCGATGCGATCTTCTCGTGCGCGCGTCGCCAGTTGGCGTCTTCGGCGGCCCCCTGGAGCTCGGAGAACTTCTGCACGACGTGCGCGTAGTCCTCGGCGAGATCCTGTTCCTCGCTGGTGCCGCCCACGATCTGGGACAGGTAAGGTCCGTCGGTCATTTTGCGCCCTTCGCCGGGAAGTTGGGGTGCGGCCAGTCTTCCACGGCTACGGTGACCATTCGGGCTCGATGTCGCATTCCCCCGTGTGCGACATCGAGCCCATTCGTTTGCGGCCCGCCCAGTAGGTGGCGTCAGTCCATGTACTCGCGTGGGATGACCAGAGCCGTGGCCGGCTGGTTGGGCGGAGGGCTGACGGTGATCCAGCCGCGTGAGGTCTCGTAGGCGAGGTTGTCGTCGCCCGGGTAGACCGGCTCTGTCTCGCTCGCGCCGTCCCAGCGGACCGCGATGTACTGGCCAGCGGTGTCCTCGATGACGCCTTCGACGCCGGTGTCGTGGCGCTTGAGGCGCCCGCCGATGAGGATGCGTACACCGTGGCGCTCTTCGAGCTGGTAGTACCAGCGGATGTAGATGAGGTCACGCATCTGCCGGCGGACGTTGCGGGCGGCGACTTCGGCCGCGGCGTCGGCGTCCGTCGTAGGTGCACGCGCACGGCTGCTGCGCCGGCTCGTCGTCTTCGAGGTTGTCGTCGAGAAGGTCGTACGGGGCTGTGGTCATACCGGTGCAACGAGCCGGGCCGTGTGGACGTGACGGTCAACGGGTGGTCCGCAGCGCTCCCGGGCGCAGGGGGGTGCCCAGAATGCCGAGGACAAGCGTGCGGTGAGCGGCGTGCAGGGTGCGGATCGCGGCGCGGCGGGCGCCGGGCGGGGGAACGTCGCCGCGGGGGCGGCCGGGCTTGGTGGGGACCCACAGGTAGCCCGGGTCGGTGCCTTCGAGTACGGCGGGGATGGCCTTGCGTTGGCGCAGCCACCGTTTGAGGGTGCGCACGGTGGCGGCGTCGAGAGCCAGGGGGCCTTCCTCCAGGAGGATGCGCGGGGGCTGGTGGTCGAGCTGGAGGTCGGTGGTGTCGAGTTCGGCGAGCTTCCTGATGGGGTACCCGGTGGCCGCGACGAGGGAGGCGAGGGCCGCGGTGCGGATGGTCGTGGCGGCGTTGGCGCCGGTGGGGCGGCGTACGGCGAGGGTGTGGATGATGCGGTCGGCCTCGTCGGGGTCGAGGTGTTCGCCGGTGGGGTTGGGCGGCACCTCCAAGCGCCAGGGTGTGCCCAGGTACTCGGCGAACATGTTGTACGTGATGACGCGGCTGCGGGTGGTTGCTTCAGCGGAGTCGGCGTGGGGGCCGCGCAAGGTGTTGCGCTGGCGTGTGAGGCCGGCTCGGGCGTCTTCGAGCCAGGCGTGGGCGCGGGGGAGAGCCAGGAGGTCTTCGGCGCTCAGATCGCGCGGTGTGCCCTCGGTGTTCAGGGCGTGTTCCAGGTACTCGGTGAGGTAGCGGCCGCGCAGGCGCCGGGTGCCGAGGGCGAATTTGCGCTCCTCCAGGTCTTCGAGGAACGCGCTGATGGCGTCGAGGGCGGGGGTCACGCCGTCAGCGTACGTAAGACGCGGCGCCTGCTTCATGTGGTTGCCGCGCGGAGCGCGTCCGCTTCTTCTGTTCCACGGCCCGCGGACTGCCGTCGGCCGGTTGGGGGGTGTGAAGAGATGCAGCGCGGAGGCGCGGGACGGGGCCCTGCGCGCGCCGGTACGGCGGGGAGGGTGCTTGGCACCGGCGGTCCCCGGCCCCGTCCCGCGCCTCCGCCCCGCTTTGCGCGCCGCAGGCGCGCTCCTTCGGAAGCATGGTTACAGCAAAAAGCAGCTCACGACCGCATCCCGTCCTCCTGCGGCTAGTCCCTGGGTCCGTGTCGGAACGGTACGGTCCGGCTTGGTCCGTTACGGTTCGACACGGACCCAGAACGACCCGCAGGGGATTACGTGCCTGGCTGAGGCAGGATGGTGCTTTTTACTGTAACCACGCCTCTCTGAAGTGGTCGGCGCCCGCCGGCACCAGCGGCAGGGTGATGAGTCCTCGCTGGCAGTCCCCCGGGGGGCGCGTCACCACATAGACGCAGTGGAAGCGCGAAGCGTTACACCTGTGCTGACCGAGATACGGCAGAAAGCCCTGGGAGCTATCGGCGGGTTACTTGGGGGGAAGAGCAACCGTGCCGGATCGTGCGGCAACGGCCCGGCGACGCGATGCCACAGATAACGGGCCATTGCCCGTGGCAGATCATCACGGACAGCACAGGCGCACGATCTGACGTCGAAGTTCCCCAACCCCCTACTTGCTCCCAGGTGCTCGAGTTAGGACTGCAAGGCCGCCTACGCTGGAACCCTCACCTCGGAGGGACCCGATGGCCTACATAGTCACGCTCCAGTTCAAGCCGCCTATCGGCCCGTGCGTCACCGGCTGGTGGGACGACAGCGTGACCGCTGAGCAGAAATGGCGGGAGTGGGTGGGCACCTACGGCAGCCACCCCACCGCCCGTATCCAGCTCGTGGAGCAGACGGCGGACGGCGAGGTGCCGGTGAAGTGCTGGCCACAGGAGACCGGCGAAGTGCGGGCCCTCGCCTGACCCGCCGGTCACCGGCTGGCGACGCGCTCGCGCACGGCCCGACGGACCGGCCCCAGGTCCGCGACTGGGATCATGCCCTGCATCGGCAGGCCGGCGTCCCGCCACATTTGCGCGGCCAGCCGAGCGTCGCCGCCGGCGTCCGCGGTGACGACCTGCTGAGCGATGGAGAACGCGAGCGCGCCTTCCCCGAGGTCCATGAGCCGAGCGACCATCCGTACCGTGCCGAACTCGCCGCGCTGTTTCTTGCTGGCGGCCGTCGGCTCGTTGTACCGGTACACCAGCACCCAGCGGCCCGTCAGCTCCCGAGCCCGCCGGATCATCGCCGCCCCTCGCACTGTCTGCTCCTGCTCGGTGCGGATGGTCTCCACGTTCCCGCTGTCGGGGCGCAGCGTCAGCAGGCCGCGCCGGCTAGGGGACTCGATCTCGACCTTCTCCAGGAACGCCGCGAACGGGTGTGTCTCGTCGAGGGTTTTCATCGACTGCTCGACCTGCCGGGCGCTGAACGCGAGGTCGACGGCCAGGGCCTCGACGCGGCGCAGCCAGGGCGCTTCCTGGCCTTCGGGGCACGGGCCGGCCGCATGCGCTGCGGCGGCCACCAGAGGGGTGTAGTCACTCATTGGACCATCATCCTCTCGCGGCACCGGCGGCCACGCCGCCGGTGCAGGTTCAGGCAATGAGGCCGCGGCGGTGGACGTGCGGCTCGTAGACGGCCAGGAGGATGGCTTCAGCGCGGTCAGGGGATTTCATGCCGCGGGCCTGCATCTGCTTCTTCGACTCCACGACGGCGTGGCCGCCGGCGTTGTTGCCGAGGTTGGGGGTGGTGAGCTGGATGCCTGCGTCGCGGTCGACGCGCAGGCGCAGGCGGCCGGAGCCGGTAGCCGGGTCGGGCTGGAGGAGGGCGCGGGTGGCGAGCCACATCTCGTCCCGCTTGCGGTAGGGCCGCATGACGGCGCCAGGGTCGTCGCGCTCGGGTGATTCGGAGACCATCACACCGATGATCTCGCTGTTGTGCTTGCCGTTGTCACCCCAGACTTCGAGCATTCCGACGGCTCCGTGGCCGAGGCCGTTCTTGTCGATCTTGACGTGGACCTTCGCGGTGGACCCGAGGGCCTGCGCCAGGCGCTCCGCGGCGTGGACCTCTTCGAGGATCTTCTTAGCGACCTTGACCTGGTTGTCGTTGACGCTGCCGCTGGAGTGGTGGCGGTGCTCGATGGCGTCGCCGACGATCCTGTAAATAGTGAATTCGTCGCCGCCGTCGGCCGCCACATCCACGCCCAAGCGCACCCAGGAGCCGCGTCTGACGGTGTGGGTGGCGGTCTCGCCTTGCAGGCCGAGGTCGCACAGGCGAACCCAGCCGGGGCCGGTGGGGTCGTCGTTCTTCTGGGCGTCCTCGACCCAGGTGACGGGGATGACCTTGCCGCCGCCGCCCTTGGGGAACTTGGCGTAGACCTTGGCGATCACGTACGGGTGGTCTTCTCCGTACTCGCGGATCGTGCGGTCCACCCAGTCCATGTCGGGCAGGTGGATCGCGAGAGAGTGCTTCGGTACGCCGGCGGGGCAGTCGTTGCAGAAGGGGACGCGTTCCTTCGTGATCGCGGGGGAGTCGAACGTGGCGATCGGCACCGTGACGGTGGTGGGCTCCTCGGGGCTGTCCCCTTCCTCGCACAGGCCCTCGAACCAGGAGCGCGGGTCGTCCGCCGGCGGGTTGCCGATCGCGAGCATCCGCGCGTCACCGGTCAAGAGGTTGTTGGTGCCGTTGCCAACGCCGCGCCCGATGCCGCCTGCTTCGTCCACGATGATCAGGAGCTTGGGGGTGCCGTGGATGCCCTGCATGGCCGCCTCGTCGTTCTCGGGGGCGGTGAAGCCGTACGCCACGACCACGTCATTGCCGAAGTTGTCCGGCATCTTCCACTGGGTGGTGTCACACCAACCGGGCAAGCCTGCGCGCGCGACGGTCTTGCGGATGTGCGGCCAGAGCTGGTTTCTGACCTGCCGGAACCGGGTGGCGGTCGTGACGATGACCATGGTCCCGGGCGGGTTCACTGCTCCGGCCCACGCGACCAGGCGGCCGGCGATCCACGTCTTGCCGACCCCAAATCCGGCGGGGACGGCGATGCGCTTGTGGAAGGGGACCGCGTCCACGATGTCCCGCTGCTTCGACCAGATCGACTCCCCCAGCACGTCCTCGATGAAGCCCGAGGGGGTGTCGTGCCAGAGGCCGTACATGGTGCCGGTCTCGCGCTCGACCTCGGTGAGGACGTGCGCCAGATCCACCGGGTCGAGCGTCTTGATCACGGCGCGGCGTGTAGCCACCGGGGCACGCAGCAGCAGGTCGGCGATGCTGGAGGCGTCGGAGGAGCGCACGCCCTGGCGCTGCTCCTTCGACGCGTGGGCGGCGACCACGACGGGGGTCGGTGTGCGCGGGGCGGGCATGGCGCGCACGATGCATCGCCTGCGCCGTTAGCGTCCCGGGGTGCCCTCGGCCCACCTGTAGCAGTACCCGCACTTGTACGGGTTGCCGTCGCATTCCTCGATCAGGTGGTAATCGCCTCTGCATCCGCAGTCGCAGCCGCCCAACAGGCCCTTGGCGAACAGCTTCCTGACCTTCGCGAGGAACAGCCGCTCAGGTACGGGCCCCATCGTGGCTTCGAGAGCGGCCTGTACGTCCCAACTCATCCGCCAAGGCACTGTGTCGGGGCTGGGGTGCCGGGCGGGGGTGCTCCGTACGGCCTCGCACAGTGCGTCGTCGGGGATGTCCTTGCACTGCATACGGCGGCCGCCGATGTAGCGGATCGTCGGCCGTTCAGTCGTGAGGAGCATGCGACCTCCGGGAAAGACTGCGGCCCCCGTCCGGACTCACGTCTCCGAACGGTCACCGAGGGAGCGGCGGTTCGAGCGGTGCGTGATTGGAAGGGGGGCCGGTGAGTGAGGCGGGGCGGCCCCGGGGGGGTGGGGCCGCCCCTGGCGGGGGGTGTGACTGACCTACCTCGTGAGGGACTGTGCCCTCACCGCCATAGACGGAGTGAGTCCCCCAGGCGTTACAGGTCTGCCGAAGAAAATTTCCGCGCTACTCCGCAGGGCTCTTCAGTACCCGGTAGACGATCATGAAGTGACGGTCGATGAACTCTGCGATGCGCTCCCCGTCCCATCCGTACGGCTCGGCATGGAGCACCTGGATGGCAGCGTTGCGGATCTTGACGGCCGCCGCGTGCCGGGCTCTCGCTGCCTCGTGCGCCGCGGCGATCTGCGGCAGTTCCTTGTCGGCGTTCTTCACGAACTCCACGCCGGCGGCGCGGGCTGCGGCGGGCTGTTCGGGGCGTGCCGGGAGCTTGCCGTCGCGCGGAAGGCCCAGGGCGCGTCGCTGAACACGGATAAGCCCCTGGCGGGTGATGCCGGCGGAGAGGTCAATGCCGCGGGCGGTGGTGTAGAAGGCGAGGCTGTTCGCGTGCTTGTCCCGCTCGGCCCTCAGAATCGCCATCTCTTCTTCGCCCTGGTCCACGGTCTCGGCCGCCAGGCGCAGGCGTTCTTCCGGGCCGGCGGCGAGGGTGGCGAATTCAGCGTTGACTTCCCGGGTTGCTTCTTCGCGGATCTTCTCGAAGTCCGGGCGGTCGATGGCACCGACTTCGCGGCGCCCGCCTGCGGTGCGTACTGCTTCCTGTGCGGGTTCGAGGAGGGTGACGGCCGCGTTCCGTCGGGCTTCCGCGGCTTCGTACTTGGCGGCAAGCTCAGCAGCGCGCGCCGAGACTCCTGGGGTGTACGGAATCCCGGCGTCTCGTGCGGCCTTGGCTCGGTCCTTCGGCCAGGCCGGCACGATGAGCTGGTTCTCCAGCGTGCCGAGCGCGATGCTGGCGATTCGCTTCATGGAGAGGTAGCTGATGCCGAATTCCTCATAGAGCAATGCCCGCGGCTCGTAGAGGGCTACGGCGGCAACAAGCTGGTCCCGTTCGGGCTTGAGGACGCTCATCTCCATGTACGCCTGGTCGCGGATCTCCTCGGTGCGAGTGCGGCGCTCGAAGGGGTCCTTGATCGCATCCAGTTCGTTGGCGACCTCGGCTGCTGCGTCGGCGCGGAGCTGGTCGTAGTTGATGCTGCTCATGGTGGTATCCCGTTTCCGGGTGCGTGCCCGGAGGCACTGGTGGCAGGGGCCTCCCCTAGCCGTTCATCCTTCGCTTTGAACTGTACACCACGTCTTCCTGTGGGATGGGGTTGCCCCTCGCCAGATCACGGAGCGCGAGCAGCAGCAACTCGTCGTCCAGCGGCGGCCAGGCCGGATCGATCCGGCCCCGGGGCGGGATGGTGCGGGGCGCAGTGCTCGTCACCGGCTCCGCCTCTTGCGCTCGCGGCCGCTGTGAGGGCGCGCCCCGCGGCCGTGCAGGGCACATTCTGCTCGGTACTCGCGGTAGTCGGCCCTGGTCCACATACGGAGGAGGTAGAAGGTGCGGGACGCCACGGTGATCAGCGCTCCCGCCCGTTCGTCATTTCCTAGGACCCACCCGGTGCTGAGCGGCACGTTCCGGCAGGTACGCCACCCGCCGATGGAGAACCGGCCGAAGTCCCGGTACCAGTTTTCGGTGGTCCCGGGCGGAGTGGTGCCGAGGTACGCCAGACCAGTGGTGAAGCCGGCGATGCTGAGGGTGCCTCCGATCGTTCGGGCGTTGCCTTCCTCGTAGACGCGGACGGGGCCAGCGGCGAGGCGAGAGCCGCCGCGCCACAGCAGCAGGTACCAGCGCATCGTCAGGGGAATGGCGCGGGCCTTCATCGCTCACCGCCGACGTGCCAGACGCGGATGGTGTTGCCGCCGAAGTCGATGGCGGACTCCGCGTCCGGCTCAGCGGAGGTGCGAATGGGGGCCCGGGTGCCGTCGGGGTAGAGGACGTACTGGCGGCCGCCGGGGTAGGTGACGGGCATTTCGCCCGGGAGCATCGGGCGGCGGACCTTCCAGCCGGAGCTGTAGGACTCGCGGGGGTGGTCCTCGAACCAGGAGTTGCACGTCCTGCACACGAGCAGCAGGTTGTGCGGCTGGTTGATCCACTCCTCCCGGGCCCCGCCCATGCCGCGGTTGACCCGGTGGTGGATGGTCAGGCTGTTCGCGCTGTTGCAGCGGACACAGCGCGCGCCGTCGCGGTGGTGCACGAGCTGGCCGACCGCGTCCGTGGGGCCCGTGCGGCGTCGAGAGGCCACGGCAGAGTTCTCCGTCCTGCTCCCGTGCGCTGGGCCGTCGAGCGACGGCCGAGGGAAGCGGCGGGAGCGAGGACGTGAAGATGCACGCCGGAGCGGGTTACCGTCCCGGGCCGGCTGCGCTCACGAGCGGCGGCGCTGCTCGTGGACGGCGAGCATGAGTTCCCTGAGGGCACGCTGAGCCGCGACAGGGTCACGCCCGTCGTCGATCGCTTCGAGAGCGGCGGCCGCGGTCTCGCGGACGTGGTGAGGGAGCCCCTCGGTTGCCGTGAGCTGGTAGGCGGCCTGACGGCGTGCCTCGCGCTCGACGGCGGCGACTTTGTCAGGGCCGGAGAGCGGGAAGACGGAGTATGCGTACGCGCTGAGTCCGATCACCACCGTGTCCCCGACCGCGTCGGCGTAGCCGAGTTCGGCGGCCCTTTCGCGACCCTTCTTAATGATCTTGAGGGTCCGGTGGCGGGTCAGGAATGTGCCCAGCGCGCTGCCGCCTCCCATCCCCACTGCGCAGACAGCCGCAAGGACCGGGCCGTCCAGGAGGAAGCCGGTCATGGCGCCGATGCCCGTCAGGCCAGCAGTCCATCCCGCCGCTATCCGAAAGCGGGCTTGCTCGGGTGTGGTGTCCATGGGTGAAGTGTGGCAGCCGGGGCGGGCCGCCGGTGAGCGGCCCGCCTTCGGTCATCGTCAGCCGGCGTCGGCCCGCTGCTCCTGGCGGTGGCGGGCAGTCGTCATCGCGTCGAGGAGCTCGACGGCGTACGGGACGGGGACGTAAGCGACGTGAACTGAACCGATGTCGTTCTCGCCCAGGACCACTTCGTACTCCGCGTTGGTGCTCTCGTCGTCGTAGTTGTACGTACCGGGCCCGGCTTCCTCCAACGGGCCGTCCGCTCCGTCGAACCAGGCGATCCCGAAGACGGCGTCAACGGCTTCGGCGATGACCTCGTTGGGCACGTCGGTGAGTTCGATGGTGGCCCGGGTGTCGTCATCGACGCAGATCTTCCCCTCCCCGAGGACGTTCGGCTCATCGAGGTTGAGGGTGACGGGGCAGCAGTAGGTGGGCGTCTTGGTCGGGGCGAGACCGGGCAGGGCCAGGCGCAGCGCGTTGACCGCGCACTCCTGGGTTTGGTCGAAGGCTTCTTTCCACTGTTCGAGGGCCTTCATGACGGTGGGCTGCATGGCGATGGGTCTCCGTTCGTCCGTACCGGGCGTGCCGCCTGTGTGACCGTCCGGCCTGGAGCGGGTGTGAACGGATCAAGGTGTCGGTGTGCTCATGCTTGCGTCTCGGTGAGGCCGCTTGTCGGCCGAGGAACCCACCTGGTCATGACGGCGCCCGCAGCGGGCCACGGAGGTCCACCACAGGCGAGTTCTTCTTCTTCTTTCGGTTGTGTTGGGTTCTTCTTGTTTACGTGCGCTGCAACGCATCAGACCACATGCGCCACAGCGCATCAGGCCTCGTGCGCTGTGGCGCATGTGGGTTTTACCTCGTGCGCTGTGGCGCATCAGGAAACCCACATGCGCCACAGCGCACGAGGATAAAAAACAGCAGGTCAGAGACGTCCGGTTCGAGGGGTGATGAGGAGCAGCGCACGGACCTTGGAGAGAAGCCGACGGCTACGCCTCTGCTCGATGGTCATGGCTGGGAGAGACGTCCACTCGGCACGCGGGGAGACCATCACCCCACCCGCCCCACCGTCGCGGCAGGCCTTCGTGAAGTTCTCACGCAGCAGCTCGGCGTCGACCGTGCTGTCGGCCGCGCTGATAGAGAGGAGGCCCGGCGTGCTCTCCTGATCGGGCTCCGCAGCCGGCTTCAGGGCTGCGTCCACGGAACTGATGCGCGTGCGCAGAACACCACACAGCCGCTCGAAGTCGCTGGCGTGCAC
This sequence comes from Streptomyces sp. NPDC003016, assembly GCF_053591455.1. Classification (NCBI taxonomy): domain Bacteria; kingdom Bacillati; phylum Actinomycetota; class Actinomycetes; order Kitasatosporales; family Streptomycetaceae; genus Streptomyces; species Streptomyces sp. NPDC003016. The sequence continues at coordinate 33,790 of NZ_JBSFTV010000022.1, read as the reverse complement.
CCCCGAGTCCACCACCTTCTGCCCCAGAGTCAGCCAGCGGGCGAAGGAGCGGTGAGAGATCCCGGCGTACTCGGCAGCCTCAGTCCGGTTCAGCCCGGCCTCGACTGCCTGCACGAGAGACCCGATCAGTGCGGGGCTGATCAGGGACGGGCGGCCGCGGCGCGGCGAAGAGGTGTTCGTCATGGCGCGGAACATAGGCATGCCCCACGCTTTGTGTCCCGGCCTGCCGCCTCGGGCCGGCTGAACGGCGCCAGACACTAACGTCCGCCCCTCAAGGGGTCACACCCCAGCTTCTGGACGGTGCTGCACAACTAGGTGGGCTGGGCCCGATGACGGGGCCGAGACACGCGCCGTACGTGGCGGGGTGAAAGTGTGAGCGGTTCGGGCTCAAGGTGTGGGGGCGGGAGCGTGCAGGGCGTGCACAGCGGCCTGCACGCGGGGGTGACCGGCCCCGTAGCGGCGAACCAGACGATCGGCCGTCTGCGGGCCCGAGAAGTGCGCGGCCTCGTGGTGGGTGGGCACGGTGTCGGCACAGTCCCTACACACGGCGGTGGGCTCGCCGGTGGCCGACGGCAGATCGCTGATCGCGGTGCGCACGGTGGCGACATCGGCCCGGCCGCAGAGCTCTTCGAACCATGTGCCGGGCTCGGGCGCGGGGGTGCCGATCACGACCAGGCGCTGCGGCCCGTTCGCGGCGGTCTCGATCAGCGCGCCGGCGTCGCCGTCGATATGGCTGGTCCCCACCACGACGACGAGCGGGTTGTGCATCCTGCTCAGCGCGAACTCGTGCGCCAGGACTCCGCCGAAGGCGACGTTGTGCTCGTGGCCGAACTCGTCCTTCTGGTGCCACGCGGTGGCATTCCCCACGGTCCCCGGCAGACCAGCACGGTCGATGAAGGCGCGGAGGTGAAACCACACCGCCTCGACCTCCTCCATCTGCGAGGAGAGGACCACCGGCATCTCGTACCCGTATCCACTGACCGCACCGGCCCAGGCGACCAGGAGCGCCGCCGTCTGCGTCTTCGCGCCGCCGAAGCACGTGGGCGCGGCCACCTGCCGGTGGGTGACCACCGCGTCGAGGACCTGGCGCCGCTTCTCCCACACGCTCACCCCCACAACGTCCTCGGCGAACCCGGACGGCGAGTCGTGCCACAGGGCGTACGGGGCGCCGCGCTCTTCGGCGACGGCGGTCATGACAGCGACGAGGTCGGTGTACGGCAGCTTCGCGAGCTGGGCGCGGCGTACGTCGGCCGGCTCGCGAAGCAGCCTGTGGGCAAGCACCGTATGCACCGGGGTCGGGAGGAGGATGTGGCTGCGGCGCGTCTGGACAGCGGCGGCGGCGTATCGCGTGAAGTGGCTGGTCGTCATGGCGCGCACCCTAGGGAGCGCCACGCCTTACGTCGCCCGCTGCTCCTGGCGGTGCGCAGCCCGGTACTTGGCGATCTGCCGGGCGGCGCGCTCGCTGGTGAACCCGTCGGCGGCCTCCAGGGCGGCATCCGGGATCGGATCGTCGTCGGCGTACCCGAGGGCGGGCCGCCCGGCAAGGTGCCCGCACAGGGCGTCCAGGCGGTCCAGGAGCGCGGCCTGGCGCTGCTGGGCCGGGGAAAGTGCACGCCACCAGGCGTAGCGGCCTGCCGGGGTGTCAGGGCGCGAGGGAAGTGCGCGGCGCAGGGCGCCGGCCCGCTCGCTGAGGATGTCCCGCACGGACAGGCGCAGGCCGACTACCGGATCAGCCGCAGGGGCCGCTGGGGCGGTTTCGATGGCCATGCCTGCCACTGTCGCACCGGAGTCTGACAACGCGGCGCGCCCCGGGCGGCGCAGGGCCGTCCGGGGCGCGGAATGTACCTGGGCGGGTCAGCGGCGACCAGCCTTCATGGGCGGTGCGACCCTCGCCGGTGCCGGGGCCGGGGCCGGAGGGTTCTTCAGCGCGGGCGGAGCGGCCGGATTCTTCGGCCGATCCGGCGTCTTGGGTATGGGCGGCTGCTTGACGGTACTGCCCGAGCCCTTCCCCTTCGCCGGATCGCTCGACTTCCGGCGATCCAGGTCCGGGGCGGCGTCAGACCCCAGTTCAACAGCCGTTGAGCGGCCGTGAAGTAGGCACGGCCGGGGCCCGCCCGGCACGATGTCGACTGACCCACTGCGGGAGGTGGGGCACGTCGGCGGCACCGTCTTGTCGGCGGTAACCACGAGCACGACCACGAGCATCGTGATGGAAGCGAGCGCGACGGCGGCCACTGCGAGGGCGGCCAGCACGCGGGTGCGGGAAGAATGGTAGGAGTTCACGGGGGCCTTTCGAGATGGGCTGATCGAAGAGTGCGCTGCTACATGAACGGCTGTGCGTAGGCGGCCTCCGTATAGTGCGGATCGCCGGGGAGGTGCCCCCACTTGTCGGGGATGAGGACCTGCCAGACGGTCACCTGCGGCCCGTACAGCTCCCGGGCGCCCGTGCACTTGGCCGTATCCGTGACACGGCGCAGGCGAACGAGGTAACCGTGCAGCACCTCGTCGAGCTCCAGACCCTCGGCCGGGTCGAGCCCGTCGTTCACGAGCTGTTCGGCGACACAGGTGATGATCACGTGAGCGAGCTCGCCGGACAGGCCCACAGTGGCCAGCTCGTACGCGCGGCCGGGCCGGGCAGCCAGGCCCACGGTGTACGCGAACGGCGGCTCGGTGCTTTCGGGGTCGAAGATCCAGCGGATGGTGTGCTCGGGGAGCAGCGGGATGACCGGCTCCTCTACGGGCTGGTTGTTGAAGTCGAAGAGGGTCATACGGCGCGGGTCCTTCGAACGGGGACGGCAGGGCAGGGGCGCGGCCCTCGGGCCGGCTGGGCAACGGGCCGTGTCAACAACTGCGTGGACACCCCCGTCATCCAGGCCCGGAACGTGTCAGGCGCACCACAGCCGGCCGCGCGCAGTAGCGTCCACACCTGTTCGGCCGTCGCGATCCCCGGCAGGCTGTTCGAGCTGGCGGGGAGCGGCAGCCCATCGGGGACACGGACACCGAGAGCGGCGGCCACGTCCCGGACGAACCACACCGGCTCACCGCCCCGCGCCCGCACCCGGACCGGGGCGTGGGCGTAGTGGAAGACGCGGGTCGCGCTCACCGCCCGGTCGCCTCGGGCAGCAGCGCGTAGGCCATCGAAAGGGCCACTGCCCGCCCTTCCGCGCCACTCACCCGCTCCAGGCGGGCCGCTTCCTCCCGCGCGTGCTCCATGGCCCTCCGGTACGTCTCGGCCTGGTGCTTGTACTCGGAGATCCGGAACACGTGCTGCTCCATGTGGCAGCGGTCGGCGGTGCCCATCATGTGCACCACACCGGCCGCCAGTTTCTGGCGTATCTCGGCGGCCGTGTGGCCCAGCACCCACAGCAGATGCCCCCCGGTCTCCAGGGCGGCGTGCGGTGATACGGGCTCCTCCCCGGCGCGCAGCCGGGCCACCTCGGCGCGCAACGCCCGTACTTCCCTCTCAAGGGCGGCTGCGTCCGGCTGGGGGTTACTGGTGCTGCCCGTGCTGTCGCTCATGGAGTCCTCTCCGATCGGCTGCCGTCGCGTAGACGGAGTGAGGGGGCGAATCCGTTACACCCCGCCGCCGGGGCGCAGCGGGGAGCAGGGGACTGATCAGTCGGTGGCGCTGCCCAGGTTCATTCGGGCGTTCCTTCGGTGAGCTCGGGCAGGGTGTAACCGGCGCGCTTCAGGCGCACCAGGAGCGCTTCGGTGTCGCCGTCCTCGGCAACGTGCTCGGCCAAGAGCCGCAGAACAGTCGCCGGCTCAGGGTCGGACCACTCCAGCTCGCATCGCTTCAGGAACGGGCCGAAGTACGCGGCGTGGTGCTGCTCCTCGGCCCCGTGCGGCGTCCGGTCGCACGTCACATCAACGCCGGCGTCCTCGTCGCGGCCGGGCACACCACACACGCTCTTCTCGCTCACGTCAGCGACCACTTGCCGGACCGCTCGAACTCGCCGGTGGTCAGGTCCACGACCAGGTGGTCACCTTGGGACGGGGGAACAGCGCGGGCATAGTTGGTCAGCAGCCCACGGAACCGCTTATCCCAAGCAGCCTGCTCCGATTCGTCCTCGAAATACCTGAAGTCGACCCGCACCGGCTTGTCGCGCTCTTTGATGTGGACGTAGACCGTGCGGTCGCTCCAATACACCTGCTCCGGGTAGTTCAGGTCAGTGACGAATTCGACGTGCGTGACAGGATGCGTGCTGTCTTGGCACCAATCACGCAGCACGTCAAGCAGCTCCCCTTCAATGCGGTGGTCGCCCTCGCCCATGAGCACTTTGCCCAGGGTGTACAGCTCGTCCCGACTCCAGTGCGCGACCATCGCCAGCACGCGCTCCTTGTCGGCGAAGAACGCGGCGTCCAGGCGGGGCAGCGGGGGCGCGCTGATGGTGGCGCCGTTGGCGAGGGTGACCATGCTGCCCGGCTCGATCTTGGTCACGGTGATGGCGGACGGGTCGAGTCGAGGCGCGGTGGCCGGCTCAGGGGCAGCCGGGGCGGGGGCGCGGCTCACGCCAACCTCGATGGGGCCGCCGGGGTACAGGTTCACGAGGGTCCTTCCAGGGGGCGCGGGCCGGGCTCTGTGCACGGCCCGCGCGGTGTCAGTCGGGGAGTCGGTGAAGCTCGGGGGTGCAGCTCGGCCGCGCCGCCGGCGGCGGGTCAGGCGATGTCGCGGATGACCTTCGCGACGACTGCGGCCAGGGCCTCCAGGGCGTTGAGGGAGCGCGGCGGCATCTCGTCTTCGAGGTAGACGGGCTCCAGGGACGTGGGGCCGAGCACGTACAGGTCCTCTTCGTGGTCGACACCGAGCACCACCAGCTCACCGGCGGGGCTGGTGACATGTCCCCGGGTGCCCCAGCGCTGGGGCATCGAGGTCCAGTCGGGGCCGAGGAGCTCGGCGGCTTGGTGGGCGATGTCGGAGACCGCGTACGGGTACTCGGTGCTGGGCGCGGGCGGGTAGACGGTCATGGGTGCTGCTCCTGGTGGGAAGGCCGCCCGGCGCGCGGGCCGGGCGGCAGGGTGGGCATCAGGCAGTCGGGCGCAGGAGGACCGTCAAGCCGGTCTCGGCTGCGGACCGCGTCTCGTTGAGTTCTGCGAGCGCATCGGTGATGGCCGGGTCCTCGAACCCGTCGATGAACTCGACGGCCGAGCCGTCCGGGTAGCGGGCGGTCGCGTGGTCCGGCTCCAGGTCGAACCTCCAGCTTCCGTCTCGGCGTTCGGCGCGGAAGGTCACGGTCTCCGGCGCGGGCCGGTCGTTGTCCGCGAACCACTCCCGTACGGCATCGCGGAGAGCGGTCTCCAGCTCATTGGGCTGGAGCAACTTGAGGTAGGCGAGGAGAGGCGCGACGAAGGTTCGGGCGACCGCGAGCGCGGGGCGCCGCCAGTGCGGGGAGCTGCTGACGAACCTCCACAGCGCTTCGTCGGCCTCCACGGCTACGAGCCCTTTCGCGCCCGGCACGGCCCCAGGGGCGTGCGCGCCGTCGATGTCGATGAGGGCGCCGTCCGGCCGGACCACGACCAGGTGGACCAGTTGGCAGGCGCACACGTCTTCCACGACGGAGCCGTAGCCGCACTGGTCGGGGTCGAATTTGCACTCCGGCTCGACCAACACGGCCATGGGCCATCCGGTCGCGTCGGCCAGGGCGCGGGCCATGGCCTGGCACTGGCCGTTGGTGAACGCCTTCCGCGCGGCGTCGTCCAGACGGCCGGTGGTGACGGTGAACCGCTTGTGCCACTGGCCCGGCACGGTCACGGTGATGCCGTCGGGGAGCGGCACCAGGGCGGCGAGCCGTTCCATGGCCCCGTCGAGGAAGTCCGACGCCTCGATCGCGGTCGTGGTGCGGCTGTCGTCGTAGTCGGTGAGGGCGCCGTCCTTCACGTCCCCGTCGGCGTCGCGGTACTGGTTGAGGGTCTTCCGCTGGCCGTCGGCCAACTCCCAGTAGCCGCGAAGCAGGTCGACAACGGCGGGGGCGGGAAGTGCAACAGTGCTGGTCACAGGTGTCCTTGTGGTGTGTGCTTTGGGGGCCGCGCCCCGGGCCGGCTGCGGGGCGTCGGCCCGGGGCGGGGAAGGAAGGGGGTCAGTCGGCGGCCGGGTAGACCGGGGTCACGTCGGGCTGCTCGGCGGCGTAGTCCCGCTCGGCGCGGTGAAGGATCTGCTCGGCGTCGTCGGGCGCGAACAGCAGCAACACGTCCGTCACGAGGTCACTGGCCTGCCACGCCTTGGGCTCTTCCGCCTCAGCGGGCCCACACGCGGCCACGTACGTGGCGAGCGCCGCTTGCGCACCGGGCGCGTTCACTCCGTGGCTCCGGCCGCAAGCCGGTCCGCGTGGTCCCCGGCCTTCTCGGCGTACTTCGTGAGGGTGCAGCGAGGGGAGCCGTACGTCCACATGTCCCGTATCGCCTGCCGGGCCTCCAGGTCGGCGGCCTCCGCCTCCGTGACCTCGGTCCGGGCGAACACGGCGCGCATCTCGTCCAAGCGGGTCGTCACGGCGCGGGCCACGCTGCCGAGGAACGGGCCGGACGACTCGCCGCTGATCTCCCGGAAGCGGTCGTTGGCCAGGTGCATGAACCGGGCGGTCGGCGAGCCGTCGAGGGCCGTGAGGGTGACGAGCATCTGGGGCGAGGCGCGGAACAGGTCGCGGGCCATCTCCTTGACGGCGGGGTGCTTGTGCAGGTCGCTGGTGTCCGTCAGCTCGATGACGGCGGGCGCGGCGACGGTGGCGGTGGAAGACACGGGAGCTCCGTTCAGGGGCGTTGCGTGGCGCTGTGCGTTGCGGACGGGAGGGTGCCGGGCGGGAGCGGCTTACGTCGCGCGCTCCCGCCCGGGAGGGGCCGTCAGGCGTCGCTGCCCGCGATGGCCTGGAGGATGCTGAAGCGCTTCTCGGGCCCCTGGCCGGCTGTGGCCCGCTGGGCGTACGCGTACGCCTCGCGCTCCTGTTCCAGCGTCAGGCCGTGCATCTCGCGCAGGGTCTCGAAGGCGGGCGCCTCGTCGGCAAGGAACCGGTACCAGGCGGCGTGCGGGCCGTGGGTCTCCCAGTGCTTGCGGGCCCGGCTCAGAGCGTGCCCGGCGCTCACGGCGTCGGCGAAGCCGTACCGGGACAGTCCGGCCCCATCAAGGCGGCGGTCCACCTCGTCCCAGTCGTGCCCGGCGCGGAGCTGGGCGGAGCGCTGCACGGAGACGACGGGGAAGTCGGCCCAGCGCTCCCCGGTGAACGGGGACTTTGTGTCGAAGAGCACCTGCCATTTGCCGGGGTTCTTCTCCAGCACGACGGGCGGCGTCCGGTGGGATTCGCGGTGCAACAGGTCACGGGCTTCGGTGACCAGCTCGGTCCGGCGGGACATGGTGAGTTTCCCGGCGGTGGCGAGCTGATCAAGGTGCGCCCACACCTTGTTGAAGCCCTCTGGGGTGGCCCACTCGTCGGGGTCGGTCTCCCAGCCGTCGTTGAGGTAGACACCAGGCTGCGCGCCGATCTGGTTCCAAATGTCGGCGGGGGAGAAGCGGGGGCCGCCCTCCACCACGGTGTTCAGAGCGTTGCGCTGGTAGGCGTCCACGACCCGGTAGGCGGCGGGGTGCAGTGCGGCGAAGAGCTGTGTGGCGTCCGCGTACTGCAACGTGCGCTCCGCCGGGGTCAGTTCCTTGGGCGCCTTACGGGCGGGGGCGGTGCCCTGGGCCGACTGCCGGGCCTCGGCACGCTGCTTCAGCTCGGCGGCGACGCGCTTGCCGATGGTGGTGAGGATGCACCAGTTGAAGCCGCCATTGCGGTTGGTCACCTCACGGATGAGCTTCCGGCGGTGCAGGGCGTCAATGGTGCGGTCGTGGACGGTGTACGGGACACGGCCGTCCTTGGCGGCGGCGGTGGCCAGGATCGCGGCGCGGGCGTTCTTGTTGAGGTCCTTGATGATCTCGTTGATGTACGCGGACACAGTTGTCCCCTTTAGGTTGATTCGGAGCGGTTGTTGTCCGGCTCGCTCGCGCCGTCCAACAAGGAAAACTGTACACCACATCTAAGCCCATCGGTAGGGGGACCCACCGCAACGTGAGTCCCCCACCACAGACAGCGGGCTAGCAGGGCTGAGGGTGAACGCGGCCACGGGCCCGCTTCAGCACGCCGGCACGGCGCTCCAGGGGAATCGCCCAGAAGTGAGCGCTGTAGCCGTACGGCCCGTCACCAGGCGCCGGGAAACGGTGCACGACGAGCGTTCCCCCGGGGAACACCTCGGACGGCTCCCTGACCTCGAACACAACCCGGGTGCGCCCCACCCGGCGCACCCACGAATACGTCACCTCCTCGCGCTCGGGCACCTTGAAGCGGGCCGGCCCGATGCTCAGCCGGTACCGAGTGCACGCGGTCGGCACGGCCGGATGATCGTGCTCCCCCTGCCAGTGCCCGCAACGGGCGCAGCACGGCGTCCGGGCGGGCCGCTCGCACGGCACGGCACGGAACACGGGGCCAAGCACCCCGGGGACCATGCCGCCGGTCTGCGGCCACGACAGGGTCACAGTGCCGGTGTCAGGCTCCAGGGCGGCGGCACCGCCGCAGCGGAGCGCGGACGCGAGCAGGGAGCGCACCAGGGCGCCGGACACGGGCACCGCAGCGGCCCGGCGGTCCGCATTAGACAGGGCGTACGCCGTGGCGGCGGCGTCGAGCGGGCGAGAAATCACGTGCGGAGCGGCAAGCACCGGAGTCGCGGCGGTCACTGGCCCGGCTCCTTCGGCGCGGCATCACGCAGCATCGAACTGACGCGTCTCAGCGCGTGGTCAACGTAGGCGAGCGACGACGGACGGACGGGCGCCAACCACTCACCGGTGTGACTGTTGTAGAACTCCCGCGTGGTGGTGCCGCGCGACCGCATGGTCACGACGGTCCGGTCGTCGGACAGGTCCGTGAGGATCTTCCGCAAGAAGTGGTCGATGTCAGCAAGCTGCGTCTTCTGTCTGCGGGTCAAACGAGGCATGAAGGCGTTCCTTTCGGGGCCGCGCCCCGGGCCGGCTGGAGACCCGGGGCGCGGGCACAGGGCGACGGGCTACGGGGAGACAGGCAGCAGCAGTGACGATGCGGGGATGACGAGCACGGCGTCATCGGCGTCCCACACATCGCACCTGCCACTCTCGTCGCGCGCCATCACCACACAGCCAACGGTGGAGGCCGGACCGCAGATGTCGCGGACGTTGCCGCACGTCTCGCATCCACACGCCGGATTCGACGGGGACGGGTCGGCCACGTACGGGGCCATGACCCAGGTCGCGCCCCGGGTCATGCGGCCGGGCGTAGGGAACGAAGAGAATGACGCGAGGACCAGGTCACCGGCGCGCACGTCGCGGGCGAGCATCGGCCGGGCGGCGTACTCGAACGCGCCAGGCGGCAGGGGGCGGAAGTAGATGTTCGCCGGGCGGCGGCGCGCCATCAGCGGTGTGCGTACGGGGTCTATGTCGAAGTGCGTGGGGACGTGGGCGGTCGCGGTCATGGTTCGTTCCTCTCGGGAAGGTTGGCAGGGTGCCAGGAAGCGGGGCTTACGGCCCGGCCCCGGGGCGCGCCGGGGCCGGGCGGGCGATCACTCGTCGGCGTCGTCGGGAAACGGGGAGTTCGACGCGGAGTTGACCAGAAGCGCGAGCGTGGCCCGGACAAGCGCGTCCAGGGCACCGGCGTCGAAGGTGGAGTCCGTGGCGCGTTCCCGCGCGGCGGTAAAGGCCTGCGTGATCTGCGCGGTGGTGAACGTCTCCGGGCCCGGGAGCGCCGGGGCCCCGACGCCGTATGGGTTCAGCACCCCGGTCGTGCGCAACACGGGCTCCCACTCCTCACCCTCCGGCCAGTGCCCGACGTGCACGGTGCCGTTCGCGTACAGGTCGGCGGAGGCGTACATCAGGTCCGGCTCGTCGGCGCGTTCGATGGCGATGTTCAGTGGTGACTCGCCGCTCCCGGCGGGCACGTCGAGGGTGGCCAGGGTGCGGCGGGAGTCATTGGTAATCAGGTATCGCATGGGGATGCCCTCGGGATTGATCGGAGCGGAATGTGGGGCCCGGGGTGCTGCGGGGGTGCCGCGCCCCGGGCTGGGCGGGGACAGGTCAGCGGTGTTCGTCACCGGGGAGATCGGCGCATCCGCTGTTGCCCACGGTCATCACGGTGCTGCGGTGGGGGGTGGCGGGGGCCGCGTCGTCCAGAGCGGCGCCCATGGCGAGCGCGGCGAGGATCAGCAGGGTGAGGAGCAGCAGCGCGGTCGCGACGGCGCGGACGCGCGGCCAGGCACGGCGGATCATGGGCGGTTCTCCGTTCGGGGGGAGAGGGCGCGGCCGGTGCCGCACCCCGGGCCGGCGGGCGATCAGGCGCAGCAGCCGGGAGTGGCGCAGTCGGCGGCGCGGCGGGCGTGCACGCACGTCGTGCGGTCGTCGCCAGTGATGACCCCGTACAACTCGCAGGTGTCTTCCAGGGCGTGAATCAGGTGCAGGGGAACGGGCTCTGCCAAGCTCCAGTTCGAGGCGGTGAGCGCCACGTAGATGGCGGCGAGAAAGTCGAGAGCGGCCTGGGGGATGGTGGAGAGCGCCGTGCGCCGTACGCGGTCCGTCGCGGCCGTGAGCGTCTGCTTCAGGTCCTCGGCCGTGTTCAGCGCGGTGAAGCCGGTCTGCATCAGCGTCTCCGCCGCGTCCCGGTAGGCGTACGTCGGGTTGGTTCGGTCCAGCGGCAGGCCCGCCCCGGTGGACGTGGCCCGCATGAAGTCGTGGTCGGCGCCGTCCGCCTCGTAGACGGCGGCGGCGGTCTCCAGCGGCATGTGGCGGGTGTCAGCAAGCAGGCGCATGGGGTGTCCTTTCGGGACGTGTTGCGGGCATGGGGAGCTACGCGTGGTGGTGCATGGGGACCGGGCGGCCGGTGGGGGGAATGCCGGCCGCCCGGCCGGTCATGGGGGTAGCCAGGGCTACGCGGCGGGGACGTACTCCGCCGTGCGCTGGTACTTGCCGCATCCGGTGGGGAGCGCGGGGTCCGTCAGGCGGTAGATGAAGACCTTGATCCAGCGGCCGTTGGGGTGGCCCTTGCACGGCTTCGTGCGCATGCGGGTCTGGCGCGGCTGGTGCCTGTGGTGCGCCGCCCGGTACTCGGAGGCGACGTGACGGCCGGCCCACGACCCATAGCGATCGATGTCCTTCTCGTCCATCCCGAGCATGGTCAGGTAGTCGCTGACCTTCACACGCTCCGTCATGTCGCGGTAGGCGCGGTTCTGACGGCGGCGGGTGCGGAGTTCGGCGGCGCGGCGGCGGCGGAGGGTGCGGCGTTCGGCAGCAGACACGGGGGTCCCCTTGGTCCTGGAGCCCGGACGGGTGAACGGATCGCTCGTTCCGTTCGCCGTCCGGTTGGTCGGTGTGAACACCACTGTATATGACCAATGACAGAACTGACAACCACATCTAAGAACAGTTGCGGTGCCCCCTATAAGGAGGGCGGAAATTCAGGGTTTCCGAGCGGGTGTTGACATCCATCGGTAGACGTGGTGTACAGTTCAACTCGTTGGACGGCACGAGCGAGCCGGACAACACCCGCTCCGAATCAACCGAAGGGGACACCCATGTCCGTCACACTGGCCAAGATCAGCGACGTAGCCACCGACGAAGCGACCGAGGGCGAAGAGGTCGAATACATCGCCCCCGACCGCGTGTTCATCGCCATCGCCCAGCTCCCCGACGGCCGCGTAAGCGGCGTGGACCTCTACGCCAACGCCCCCGCCGCCGACGAAGCCCTTCCCGCCACCGTGTGGACCGTGGGAGTCCCCGACGTGGACGACACGTACGGCTCCGCCGCCGCCAAGGTTCTCGACCTGGCACTCAGCGGCGACTACCGCGACACCGACGGGCACGGCTGGAGCGAAGGGGAGCGCAAGGCGCGCGCCTTCCACGGTGACCACACCGACGACCGGGCGTTCCTCCGCACCGTCGAAGCGCTGCTCATCCGCGCGGGCTACCTCGACGCGCACGCCGGCCCGGTGCAGTGCCAGGGATACGGGCTGCGCGTCGGTGACGACGACGTGGTCATGAAGTGGGCAGAGGGCTGGAAGTGGGCCGCCCTCGACTCCACCGACATGGACGGCTGGTGCTTGCAGCCCGGAGTGCTCGCCCCCGCCGACGCGTCCCCCCAGCGCGTTGCCAACACCATCATCGACAACCTCACCTGCCTCGGTCACATCCCGTGGACAGACATGCGACTGCGCGACCGCGCCCGCGTCACCGTGCGCACCTTCGGATGGCGCGCCCGGCTCCACCGCATCACCTACCGGCTCACGCGCTTCCGCCGCACCGTCCGGGCCCGCATCACCCGCTGAACCCCGGTCCGGGGCGCACCGCACCCCGGTGCGCCCCGGCCGGCCCACGGCACCACGACGCGACCCCCGACCCCCCCGCGCGCACGCGTAAGACGGTCTCACGGGTTCCACGAACGTTCCTTTGCGCTGGTCACGGCGTTGGGCTCCCGTCTCACGGATGCGCCCCGCCGGCCCCTGTTCCGCCATTCGGCCCTTCCTCGGTTTCCCGGCCCCTCCAGTCCCTTTCCCCTTGGGAGTTCTCTGTGTCTGCTGTCCGTGATGACGCCCGTACCGCCATGTTCCGGCCCCTGACCGACCCGTCCGAAGTGACGTTCTCCGCCTACTCCGTGACCGCGTCGCCCGCCCGGCACCTGAATCCGGGCACCCCCAACCCGCGTCCGATGTCCGGCGCGCTGCTGCGGGCTCTCCTGATCAACGCCATCGAATGCGGGGGCGCACTGGCCCTGGACGACCTGAGCAAGACCGTGGGGTTCACGTACGCCGACGGGACGTTCCACGTCATGGTTCAGGAGGCCCGGCCACTCCCCACGCCCCGTACGCCGGCGTGCGGTGAGTGCGGTCAGTGGAAGAGCGAGCACCGCAACCCGAACGCGACGGCGTGTGATGCCTTCGACGTCCAGCCGCGTCCCGACTCCCCGGCGAACCCCCTGTGCGGGGAGTGCCGTCAGCCGAAGACGCACCACGGGCGCCGGTACACCGTGGCGTGCGGCTCGTTCACCACGTCTCCGCCGCTTCCCGAGTACGCCGACAAGGCCGTAGCCCGGGACATGGAAGCACTGTCGGTCCTGCTGGCTGAGGCCGGCGTGCGGTACGAGCCGCGACGGAACGCGCACGGGGTGTTCCTCGTCCACGCCGATGACGGCCCGTGGGTGCTGTGCAGGATGCTCGACCGTCAGCGCATCCCTGGGTCTCCGGCTCTGCGGTTTTTCGCGGGCTTCCGGGGTGGCCCGTCGAAGACCGTCGGTCCCATGAGTGCGGCAACCGCCGTCCGGTTCTTCGGTGCGAAGGTCCCGCCCTCCGCGTAGCTGTCCCGGGGGTGAGCGCGCCTGTCACCCCCGGGCCCCGCCCCTCCCCCGTTCCGCCGTCTCCCGCACTCGTCCGCGCCGCTCTTCCGTCGCGGCCGTGTGCAGGGCGCGCCGTAACTGTGCCCCGCGAGTCATCCTTCGCCCGCTCGCTTCCCGTACCAATCCTGGAGTACAGCCGTGCTGCTTCTTTCCCCTTCCGTGCTGCCGCTCGTTCCCGTGGCGTTCGCCACCGGTGACCGCATCTTCCACCGCGCTTGCACCCTGGAGCGGCTAGCTTCCGGCACTTGGGCGTCTGTGGAGTGCGGCCCCATGGCCAAGCCGAAGACCGACGCGAAGATCCGTGAGCTGTTCGTGAACCCCGCACGCTTGGCTGCCCTCGGTGTACCGCTGTTCTCCCCGGCCCACGTACCGGCTGACGCCCCGCTTCCCGGGCGCCCAGTGGCCGACGGAGAGAACCCGTACCGAGTGGGTCACGCGTACCTGCTGTGTGTCACCCCCGGCGCAGCGCCGAACCACCTTGCGGGCATTCCGACGGTGCAGCCCGGCCCGTGGGGAACCGCTCAGGCCGCGTTCCTCGCTACGGCAACCCATAAGTGGGGCAAGGAGTTCGAGGTGTCCTTGACGGAGACCGGAACGATTTACCTCCGCCTCCCGGACCTCAGCCTGACGTTCGCCTACGTGCCGGCCGAGGACCCCACCGATCAAGAGGCCATCGGTCTCGTCGCGTACGCCACGCTCTTGTCCGCTTTTCCCCGCGTGGTGACGGCCGCGCTCGACCGGCTGTGACTCGGCCCGGCGGGGCGTACCGCCCGGGTACGCCCCGCCGGCCCGCTCCCTTTCCCCCTGCTCGCTGCCTCCCGGAGGACTCCCGATATGACCACCGGCGTTGCCGTCGACTACCGCACGCCCCTGCTGGCCTTCCGTACCGCCGTACACCGTGTCCGGCAGTCCCCGGAGCCGTCGACCCTCGCCGAGCTGTCCCGTGCCGCCCTGGCACTCCCTGGGGGCCCGCGCGACAAGGTGACGGACGACGAGAAGTACATAGGGCTGCTCCGCACGCTGGAGATCGCCGAGGAGTCGCAGGTCTTCCCCCGCATCGACCACATGGTGGCCACCGTGGAGAACCTGGCCGGGATGAAGCCGAGTTGGTTCCGCCCGCACCAGGCGGAGGCAACGGGGGATGTAGTCCGGCTGCTGGCCATGTGCCACGAGCAGCAGGCCGATATGGAGTCCAGCCGGTTGAGCCCGTGGACCCGCGCGGCCGAGTCGGGAACGCGCCTGCTCGGGATCATGCTGCGGCGGACCGACGCACGTCCGGCCGAAGCCCTGACGGTACGTACCGCCGAGGAGTTCGCCGGACGGCTGCGGACCGCTGTCGCTTACGTCGCGGTCGCCACTGCTGCCCAGTTCGCGGAGTACGCCGCGCGCATCTACGGCCTGTTCCCCATCGGGGGCCGCATCGTCCGGATGAACGGCAGCTACATCGAGTGGTCCCGGGTTCTCGGAACGCGGCGGTACACCTTCGAGCTGATCGAAGCGGAATGGCTCGAAGGATTCCCCCACGGGCGCGTGACCGTCCGGCAGGCCGGTTCGTACGAGCCGATCCGCACGGTCGCGCTGACCACCCGTACCCGGCGCAAGGTCATCGACCGCTTCACCGACTCCCTGTGATCCGCCCGGCGGGGCGTGCGCCCCGCCGGCCGTCGCCCCCTCTTCCATCCCTTAGCCCCTGGAGGACTCGACCATGACCACCACCACCGTCACCGCTGCTATGCGGGAGCTGCTGACCGCCGGGCAAGAAGCCGTGCGCGCCGCCGAGCACCGCGGCTCCCCGGAAACCGTGCAAGGGCTCGACAAGGCTCTGTGCGCGATGCCGCTCCTCGACATGGACGACCAGGCCGACCGCATCCTGCACGAGGCGCTCAAGGCCGTGGCGCGCGCCGAGGACGCCGAGGAGTGGCAGCTTCTCGCCGACGTCGAGCACGCTGTGTCCCGCCTGACGCACGAGCCGGACGGGGCGACGCTGGAGCACCCGGCGGTGTTCGCCGTGGGCAAGCTCGCGATCCAGTGCGGCATCCGTGAGGAGAAGGCGGGCGAGGCCGTGGCGCGAGCGTGGAGCCGGGGCTACATGGCTGGCATGGAGGCCCTGCGTGTGGTGACAGGCGCCATCCGTGGTGAGTGTGACGGCCGCGCCCTGGACAAGGCCGTGACCGAGTTCCTGACCGCCGTCCGGCGCGCGATCCCGTACGTGGCCCTGTACGAGACGCGCCGCGCCCTGGTGGAGTTCGCCCGCTCGTACGCGCTGTTCGTCATCGGGATGCGGCAGACGATGCCGCCCGGCCGGTGGGAGTACGCCCGCCGCATCGGCACCGCCGTGTTCCTGTTCGAGATCGTCCCTCCGTACGTGGAGCTCCACCCGTATGGGTCGGTGGCCATCCGGCGCACCGCAGAGGACGGGACGGCGGGCCCCGTCCGGTACCTGCCGTTCAGCTCCATCGAGGCGCACCACGCCGCGAACGAAGCCCTGTACCGCATCTAGCCAGCCCACCAGCCCACCCGGTCCGGCGGGGCGCGCGCCCCGCCGGCCTGCTGCTCTCTTCCCTCGGCCGCACCCTCGCGGCCGTGAGCAGGGCGCACCGTGCCGCCGTTCCCCCCGCTCGTTCTCTTCTGAGGAGTCTCACCGTGTCGTCCCTTGCCTCTCCTGGTGCCCCTGTACCCGCGTCCATGGCGCCGTTCATGGACGCCGCCCGTTCCTTCCTGTCCGCCGCTTCCCTGCCCGTACTGGACGAGAACTCTCCGCCGGACGCTTCGGGCTTGCGTGTGCTGCCCTACAACGACGTGTGTGTGATGGTCGCCCCGGTCGTCGAGGGGAAGCAGGGCGCTTGGCTGATGACCTCTACCGAGGGGACGAACCGTTGGCGCGTCCTGAACCGGCAGGCGATCGACGTGATCACCGCTGAAGGATGGGAATACGTGGCGGACACCAATGACGGTGGAGCATTCTCCCCGCCGGTTGGGCCTCTGCTCCCGGAGGTGAAGGAGACCATCGGTGTGCTGGAGCGGGATGGTAGGCCCGGGTACGCGGTGTTCGACGTGTCGCCGCATGCGGGCACGGTCAGGATCGACGTCGCGGGCGGCTGGAACTGCCGTGAGCTGTCCATCAGCGATGTGGCGTTGCCCGCGCTGCATGCCGCTGGGTTCGATGTCGAGACTGTTCACGAGGGGGAGGGTTCCGAGAGGCGCGAGTGGCACATCCTTCACCACCTGGTGGTGCGGCCCCCGTCGGAGCGGCGCGAGGAATGGGCGCTCGCGCACCGGGTTCGCCGTCTCCTCCAGGGCTCCCACCGCAACGTGGGGTGGGAAGTGGGTATGACGCCCGCGCTGCCCGAGCACATGCCCGAGGGCTCCGCGCCGGATGCGCACCTGGGCGCCCTGCTGTTCCATTTCTCCGGTCACGCCGTCTACCACCCGGGGGCGTTTGACTACACGCTCCAGGATGCCGGATACGTTCTCGGGCCGAGCCGTTTCAAGTGGTGGCGCCACATGCGCATCCTTCGCCCTGCGCCCGCCGGCGAGTAGCCCGTGCTGACCGCTTCGGGCTGTTGACCGCCCGCCGGGGCCCGGTACGCCGCCGGGTCCCGGCCCACTCCTCCCCGCCTTTGAACGGAGACCAGATCACATGTCCACCAAGGCCGAGCGCGACGGCGTCGCCGAGTTGCTGTTCCGCGAGTTCGGCGAGTACGTCACCGCGCTCAGCACGCACGGCGAGACCTGGCAGGAAGTATGGGGGTCGAAGGTGTGGCCGTCCCGTACCGAACTGTGGTGGCTGTACGGCCGGTTCCTCCTCGCCCGGGAGGCCGCGGCCATCGCCGGCGTCCAGCTCGACGACGAGGAGATCACCCGGCAGTACGAGGAGCGTCTGGCGCTGCGCGACATGTTCCCCGGCGGGATGCCGAGACTGATCGATGGCTGAGGTGAGGGCGTGGGCGGCGTACTCGTCGGCGGGGTAGGCGGGTGGTGGGGTGAGAGGGTCCGGGGTTTCCGGGCCCTTTCCCTTTCCCCAACCTTAGACATGGTATACAGTTTTTCTTGTTGGACGGCACGAGCGAGCCGGACAACACCCGCTCCGAACTCAACCAGGAAGGCACCACCGTGCCCACCACACTCACCTCCCTCACCTTCACCGCCTCGGCCGTAATGGGAGCCGCACGGCAGACTCTCGGCCCCGGTTGGATGACGTTCCCCGCCAACAACGGCAGCATGGAAGGCTCCATCCGCTCCCACAAGGGCCACCGCATCGAACTGCTGGGCGCGCAGAACGGGCTCCTGTTCACTGCGGCCCTCCTGTCTGACGGCACGCGCCAGGAAGCCCACATCGCACCGGACGCACTGACCGCTACGGCGTACGGGAGCGCACTCGCCCGCATGATCACGGACACCATCGTTCCCGCCCACGACGCCCGGTGCCAGGTACTGCGCGCGGTGAGCCGGATCGGTGACGCCCTGGCCGGCTGCGAGCACACCACCGCGTGGGACTTCGGAGCAGCGCACACCGTCTGGGAGCTGACCGGCGGCGGGCGGGCCCACTCGGCGGTCAAGCATGCGCTCGACCGCAGCCCGCACGACGTGTACGAGGGCGGCACCGGCCTGGACGCTTCCGTGACCTTCGCGGACCTCAACATCACTCAGGCCGTCGTGCTGCTGCGCTCCCTCGACCTGACGAACGATGACGTACGCCAGCACGACCGCGTGTACGGGACCGCAGCCCGGATGCTGAAGACAGCGGCCCCCGGGCTGCGCGTCGGTGACATGTACAACTGGCCGACTCTGGGCGGCCGCTGCACCGTGACGATGGGCGTGGACGACATGGTCAGGGTCGAGATCCACCACTCCGATGACCCGCGCATGCGCATCACCGTAACCGGCTCCCTGGACAACCAGCTCGCCGCCATTCGCGCACTCTGACCGCCCGGCCGCCGCACCCCGCGTGCGGCGGCCACGGTCCCCCTTCCTCTCCCTTCCCTCTCGCGGCGGCCGGCTGCGCGCGCCCGTGCGCGGCCGCGCCCCGCCCTGCCCGAAACCGGAGCACTCCGTGACCACTCCCGGCTCCCTTGCCGAACACATCCAGACCAAGCGCTATCGCGATATCGAGCGCCGGCGCCTCACTCACGCGTTGATGACCGCCACAACCCAGCGAGACGCCGCCCGTAAGGCCTTGAACACCCTGCGCGGCAAGATCGAGCACGGACGGCGGCAGGCTGCGGAACGGTCCGCGCTGCTGCCGCTGTACCCGCCTTCCGTGCAGGCGGCCGGTGAAGCGGAGCGGGCCGCCGAAGGACTCAAGGAGCTACAGGTCTGCGTGGCGTACGCGACCGCCGTCGGCGCGGCCGCGCAGGTTGCCCACGAGTCCGCGGAACTGGAACTCGCATGGTTCGAGCGGATCGGCAACAAGCCTGGCGGGCTCTCCCCGCACGGAGAAGCCGCACTGCTCAGAGGGAGCGTCAAGACAGCGGCGACCGCCCCGGGGTACGAACTGGCCCAGCTGCACCCGGAATGGCGTGCCCGAGGCGGCCCGTGGCAGGAGACTGACCGGCGCGTCATTTCGCAGTCCCGCGCCCGTTCGCTGCTCGCCGCGTGGATGGGTCACTGGGAAGCGTGGGTGCTGCATGACGTGATCGGCCGGCTGTTCGTCGCCACCCCGAACATGCGCCTGGAGCTGACCCCCACCGACCTCAAGCCGACGCCCACCGAAGGGGACGCGCTCTCGGCCGCTCTCGGGGCGTACTGCTACCCGGCGTACGCGGACGGCGAGGGCGGGTTCACCTGGATCGTGGTGCCGCTGGACCCGTCCACCCCGGAGCGCGACACGTACAAGGGCCTGCACTTTCGCATCTCCTCCGGCGAACACGCAGACCGGCCCGCGTCCGGCCATGACGAGACCTGGGGCGCCTCGCTCTACGACGGCAACGGCGAGTACATCGACACGCTCGACACCGCGCCCGCCTCCCTCACCCTCGCCCAGGACTCCGCGCACTGCGCCCAGGCCATCGCCGAGTACGCCGCTTCCCACTGACCCGGTGTGCCGCACTGCCCGCCCGCGCCCCGGCACGGGCGGGGAGGTGCGGAACCCCGGTTCCCCTTCCTGTACCAGCACACCGAAAGGCACCGTCATGCCCTCGTCCCCGCCCTCGAACATCGTCAGGAACCCCGCCGCCCTGGCCGCGCACCTGACCGTGCACCAGTTGCCTGGCCAGAGGTCAAAAACCGCCATAGTCCGCCTGCGGGTCGAACGGCGCCGCCGCGCCGCTCCGCTGCCGCAGCCGCTGCCGTTGCCGCAGCGAGCCCACGCGCGGCTGTGGGAGTCCGTCATCCAGGAGATCAAGCGCCGTGGCGGCGAGACGGAGATCGAGGGCAAGTACGGCACCGCCCACCTGGAGGTGGTCGACCGGTTCGACGGCATGGTGTTGATGCACGCCGCGGGCTGGCGCAGCTACGGCAGGCAGCCGGCCCGGTACGCGAGCCTCAGCTACCTGTGGGGCCCGGATGACGCCGGCTCGGGCCCGTGGGCCGCACGCGTTCCCGGGACCGTGACCGCCGTCGCCGCTGCACTCGACTGGCTCACCCCTGCTGAGGTGAAGAAGGCCCTACAGAAGGGTTTGCGGGTCCGGCGCCAGGGCGACGTATACGCGGTCGAGACGACCCGCTCGCACGACGGCACGGGCGCGGACCGGCTACCCGAGTCGCACGAGTGGCGGCCCTCCACCCGCTACCTGATCCATCGCCCCGAGGACGGCCGCCGCCACCGCCCGCTCCGCCTGCCGTGGCCGGTGCGGTTCGTGCAGCAGACCGCCTACGGCATGGGCCGAACCAACGCCCGCTCCGACGCCGACTGACCCCACCCCATCGCTGATCCGGCCGGACCTTCCGGCCGGGCCAGCGAGTCGCCGAGCTGCACGAGACGCAACCCGCGAAGTGACGGTTGCCTGTCCCCGCCCGAGTCACCCACGGCCGGGCAGGGACAGGGAGCCAATCAGTTCGCGGCCCCACCCCTATGACGAGACGGAGATGAAGATGCCCATACCCGAGTCCGCCCGCTTCGGCCCCGGTACGACACCGGAATGGTTGGCGAAGGCCGAGGAGGCAGAGCGCGAGCGGGAGACCCTGGAGGAGCAGCAGCAGCGGGCACGGGCGGCCGACCAGGCGAAGAAGGTGAACACCCACCTTGCCCAGGTCGGCATCACCCCGGCGTGGCCTGCTTCGGCCGGCCGCTGGGTTGCCCCTGCTCTCCTGGTCTACGGCAGCGCCCGGGACGAGACGTACCCGGTGTGGGCCAGCTACCGAGACGACCTCGGCGTGGTGCTGCTCGTCGGTGGTGACGACGAAGGTCGCCGCGCCGAGTTCGCCGGGGAGCTGAACACCGTCGCGGACGTGGTCAGAGCCCACCGTGAGGGTTCGGTGCCCGGGGACGTGGGGCGTCCGGACTGGCGGCGGCAGGCGGAGCAGACAGCGGGCCGCGAGCTGGGTTTCCTGTCGTCGGACGCGGCTGCCTTGTACGACGGGCTGCGCGGGCTTACCGCCGCGGTGCTCGGTCTCCAGCGGGGCCCGAGCGTCGAGGTCGCCACGGGCGCGGAGGTGGATCTCGACTGCGAGTTCCTGCCCGATGACCTGACTCCGCACGGCTTGGTGTCCCTGGGGCTGACCGCCGGGCCGGGGCGCAGCCTGTACGTCGTCAACGCGGACATGGACGTCGCGGCCGTGCGGCGGGTGCAGTTCCAGCGTGAGCACGTGTGGCCGCACCTGCCTCTTACCGCGGACGGTGCGCTCGACCGCAGTCACCCGCACGTGCTCGGCTACGCGGAGATCCGTCGCCGGGTGGAAGCGTTTTTCGCCGAGCTCGGCGAAGACGTGACCCTGTGGGTGAACTGTGGTGCCCAGGACGTGATCCGGTTGCACACGCTGTGGCGTAACGACTGGTCGGTGATGCCGGACACGATCCCGGAGTGGGCGGATGACTTGGAGCGGTTGCGCCGGCTGGCGGGCGGCGTGAAGCTGCCGCCGCATACCGGCCGCCACCACCACGCCCTGGACGACGCCGAGCATCAGCGCCAGGCGCGGGCGTTCCTGCGCAGTCTGGTCAACTGAGCCCGCTTCGGCAGGCGTCCGCCGCACCCCAGCCAGCAGCCCATCCCCTCTTTGCCCTCTTCACACACCCGAGGAACCAGCCATGAACGCCATGCCGCCCACCAGCTACCAGGACATTGCGGGTGCGATCGAACTCGCCGAGACGTACGCCGAGGACGGCGCCCCGCACTCCGCAGCCGACCAACTCGTCGAGGCCCGCAACCTCATCGACAAGATGCTGACGCCTGCGGCCACTGCCCCCACGCCGGCGATGCCCCTGCCGCAATTCATGGAGACGGTGACGGGCGCGCTGGTCCGGCGCACCCCCGCGGAGGTGGCCCAGGTCCCGTGGGTCGCTCAGACCATCAGCGCGTATGCCCCTCACATCAACGCCCTTCGTGAGCTCGCCGAGACAACCGCTCAGCGCTACCAGGCGGCCCTGGTCGACTGGATCGAGGTCCGCCAGGAATGCACATGCGTCGTGACCTGCGCCGAGGACCCTGCGAGTGCCTGCTCGCTCTCCGGTAAGCGCCACGTCCACCCCCTCGACCGTCACGGACGCTTCGGACCGTGCCCGGAGCACCGCGACGCTGTCGGTGACCTGTAGAAATTCCCGAAACTGTCGGGCAGTGTCAGCACCGTCCGGCATCCTGCCCACACAGCGCACGACTACGAAGGAATCCCTGATGCCCACGGTGACGCTCCACTTTCCCCACTGCGATCAAACAGGCGTCGAACTGCCCGAGGTTCCCTACCCGGGGTCGACCTTCCACTGGTGCGAGAAGGACGGGACATCCTGGAGCGCCTGGACGGTGACCAGCATCGACACGAGCGCCGGCCACCCGAGATTCCCGGTAGAGACCGCCTTGACGCTCAACCCGGCGGATGCTGCGGCTGAGCGTCTGGTGAAAGGCACGGGCCCGGCTGCACTCGATGCTCCGGTGGCGGAGCGGAGGGCCGGGCAGATGACCGAGGAAGAGGCCGAAGCCCTTATCGGGCGGCGCCCATCCCTGGCCCCGCTCGGGTCAGCGTGGGTGAGGAGCCTGGTGAATGCGGGCTACAGCGGCTTCCAGCTGGAGCTTCTCGTGAAACAGCTCCAGTCCGCTCACCGCGAGCACCCGGATGCCGCCAGCGATCTGTAGAGACGGCCGGGACTGC
The DNA here is from genome assembly GCF_053591455.1 of Streptomyces sp. NPDC003016. Lineage (NCBI taxonomy): Bacteria > Bacillati > Actinomycetota > Actinomycetes > Kitasatosporales > Streptomycetaceae > Streptomyces > Streptomyces sp. NPDC003016. Next base: position 11,183 of record NZ_JBSFTV010000022.1, on the reverse strand, counting down.
TGGGAGTACCGGGCGGTGTCAGTGCCGCCCGACATCCTGCTCCGTACCGTTACGAAAGGACCACGATGAGCAAGGGCAGCGAGCAATCGCGATGGATGATCAGTCGGGGCGAGCCCGGCCCGTACAAGCCGCGGCCCGGCCAGTGGGCCGCGCCGGGCACAGTGCTGCGGGCGGAGCTGTGGGAGAGCGAGGAGCGGCCGTTTCCCGCCGACGCCCCCGGTTACCGGCGCCTGGATGAGCGGCGGGTATCGGCGATCGTCACCACGGTGAGCGAGGACCCACCGGTGTATTGCCGGGATGAGGACGGTGACCAGCCCAGCGACCTGATCGGCGTGGACGGGTGGCTCTTCGTCATCCACGTCCGGCCGGCGACCGCCGAGGAGGCTGCCGACATTCTGGCGAGCGAGGCTGTTGCGGCGCGGTGTGCGCAGCTGGAGCAGCGTCGTCGGAACCTGTTCGGGCGCGGCTTCCCGGGCGACGGGGAGGTGCCGGCGGCCGATGCCGTAGGGGATCTGACGGGAACGGTTGCGGTGCCGTACGGGGCCGAGTTGCGGCGTGGCGTCCACGAGCACTGGCCGGATGATGAGATCCGGGTCAACGCAGCGCGCGGCGAGGTGTGGGCCCTGTACTACAACGGGATGGACGGCGACGACTGGAGCCGCAACAACTACGGCCGTAGTTTCATCGCGGTCCGGTACCCGCTCACCGCGGAGCGGGCCGAGCTGATCAACGAGCTGCGTGCCGAGTACGAGATCAGCACGTGGAAGGCCGGGGGGGTCGGCGAGGCAGCAGCACATGTGCTGATCTTGGCTGGTTGGGACTACAGACGGGCTGTCTCGAAGCTTGGGCGGTTCGCGTTGGAGAGTGAGGAGGATGCCCGTGTGCTCCTGTCTCGCCCGCAGGAGCAGTGGGAGGAGGCGGGGTGGATCGGTTACCACTCGTACGGGTCCAAGCGCTTCACCCCGGCCGACGCGGCGCTGCTGGCTGACGCGGGCATCAGCTACAGCCACGCCTTGCAGCGACAGAAAGCGGGGCACACAACCGCGGCGGAGATCCTGAGCGCGCGGCGGCCGCACATCCCAGACGGTGCGGGCCGCATCGTTGTGGCGCCCCAGCACCCGCGCTCGTCAGCCGCCGTGACCTCGGACCCTGCGTTTGCCCGGGACTGGCTGGACAGGCGGGTGGACTGCTGGAACGCCGACCGCCTGGAGGTGGTCGCCGGCGTGCGGCCGGCGCATGTGGCGTCTAAGTGGTCGCTGTGGGACGACGGTGTCCTGGTCGTCGGTGAGTGGATGATGGAGTATTACCCGGCGGTGCGGTCGGCGGAGCGGCCGGAGATGCTGCCGGAGGCAGCCGTGCAGGCGCTCAATCTGGTGACGTCCAGCCGTACCCGGGTCGACCCGGAGGTGTGGCGGCTGCTGCTGGATGCGACCGGGCACCAGGCGCACGAGCTCGCCAGCGACAGTCACAAGGGCTACCAGTGGGGCAGCAGCAAGGTGCTGCGCCGCCACGACTTCACCACGCCGGGCGGGGTGCGGTCGCTGTGGGAGGCATGGGGCGACGAGGGCGGCATGTCCGGAGGGGAAGGCGACTACGCCGAAAGGTCAGAGGTGTACGCCGATAAAGCTGCGGCTCAGCGTTCGTACACCGCGTGGGAGTTGAGCTGACCGCACCCGGTGTGTCAGTGCGGTGAGGCAAAGTGGTCGGGGCGGAGCCAGTGGAAGTGGCTCCGCCCCGTGCCAGTATCAAGGAGATCTCTGTTGAGTGAGCGTAGGTACCCTCCGGAGTTCACACACGAGCTGTGGATGTCGACTCTGGACTTCACGGTGCACAACGCGGCCCTCGCGTGGGCCGGCATGATGCGCCAGGGGGTGCGCTTCCTGATGCCCCCGCAGGTGGAGGCGCTGCCCCGTGTGGAGGAGCGGGCCGCGGCGTTGGCGAAGGACGAGCGGCAGCGTCTCGCGTCCGGGGATCTCTACTACTTCGACGCGGCGGCCTGTGCTGTGGCGGTTGATGTGGAGCTGCGGCACGAGGGGATCGAACAGATCGTGCCGTCGGCGGCCGGCTTCCTGGTGTGGGAGGAACCTCCCGCGCACTCGCGCAGCGGCATTCCGATTCGGGCAGCCACGTGGGGGGTCGCGTACGACGGCGGTACGTGGGTGTCGTGGTGGAGCGACACCCTGGAGGCGGCCCGGCTCGGCCTGTGCAGCCCCCAGGCCCTCATGGTCAACGGGCCGCTGACGTTCCACGAGGAGACCCACCTTCCGCCGCAGTCCTGGCCTGCCCAGGTCGGCCTTCCCAACGATCCGACGTACGGGATGTTCCGGGGGCTGGTCGGCGCATGGACAGCGATCGACACGAAGGCCGTGGAGGAAAGTCAACTCGCTCCCTTGCCGCGCGTGAGGAAACAGGCCCGGCGTCAGCTCCAGACAGACGCTCGGCCCGTCCGGTGCTTCACCCCGTCGACGTCGGGCGGCGTCACCACCAGCCCGCAGACGATCGTGCGCCGCGCACTGGCCGGCCTGCTTCTGGATCGGCCGTACCCGCGGGAGCTGCCTGCCGATCTGGCACCGTGGCACTGCTACGTGAAGGATGGTGGGCACTGCCTCCTGGTGGTGCTGGACCCCGTTGGAACGGATGGCGTCGTGCTGTCGGCCGGCGGCGCCGTACCGATCGAGGAAGCGTGCGTGCCGGTTCCGGTGAAGGCCGTACTGCGGGCAGGCTGGAGGGTCTCCGAGGACGGGTACGTTCACACGCCGGTGCGCTACGACCCGACGCTCGGCGTGCTCACGGACCCGGAGGACGACGAGTTCTGATCCGTCCCGTACGGTTGGGCGCGCCGATGCTGCTTGCCCAACCGGCAGCAAGAAGGGCCCCAGGGTTTCCCTGGGGCCCTTCTGCGATAGGTGACTGGCCCTACTTCCGTCCCTGGCGTGCGGGGGGAGATCCGGGCTAAGTGGTTCATCTGCTGAGAAGTCGGGAGGCCACAGGGACTGTCGTCACCGCTTCTCCGTGTTCGGGTGATGGTCGAGGAGCCGTTCTTCCGTGGCGAGCATCCACCAGGCGCCGAGTTGGTATGGGGTCTTGAAGCCCAGCGTTTCACGGAGTTCGTTCACGGCACGGTTGACCGTTTTCAGGCTGACGTGGAGGTGAGCGGCGATCCTTGTCTGGTCCCGGCCGGCTTCCAGTTCCCACAGGATTGATCGTTGGAGCGGTGTGGTGACCGCGGTCTTGTTCTCAGCTTCGTTGCCGCGCCATGGGGTGCCTCGTTCCCATTTCTGCCGGTACTGCTCACGCTCATAGCTGATCATCCCTGGGTGCTGGATGTGCCATGCTCCTTCGCGAGGCTCCGCCACGACTCCGCCGAGTTCGGGGCTCTGGATGACTCCGCCGTCCTCGAAGAAGGCGTGCTTGTCGTCGAAGATCATCAGCCGGGAGAATGTTTCGGGAATCGTGCGGACCTGAGCTCCGAGGGCGGTCACCGCGGTGACGTACTCACGTAGGGGTTCGTTGCTGCGCGCACTGGTGGGGTAGAGGATCTTCATCGCAGCTCCGCGTTTCAGGAACTCTGTATCGCGCCGGATGGATCGAGCGAGGGTGCTGGCCTTGCGCAGGCCAGGCTGCGCGGTAAGGGTCTCGTACTTCACCGCGTCCATGGCCCGGATGATTGCGTCATTGGCAAGCTCGATGCCGGGGAGGAAGACATCGCGGGTGCTGTCTGGGATCTGGTGGCGCTGCTCCCGTTCAAGGAGAGCGAGAAGGCTGGGTATGGCAGCCATGCGCTTCAGGTACGCGGATGCGCCGGCCTCGGCCTGCTGGCGTAGGCGGGCCTCGGCCTCCCTGAGATTTGCTTGTATGTAGCGCCCGGGAACCCAGATGTCTTTGAGGACCAGGCCGAGGCTGATCAGACGTTTCAAGTGAGGGTTCTCGGGGTCGACTTCCTCGTTCCGTCCTACTCGGTGGTAGTAGGCCACCTCGTCCGGGGAGAGGGTCAAGGCATCGTTGCGCGCATCAGGATTTGCCGGTTCAGGCATGGTTTATCCCTTCCAAAGTGCGAAATTGCGCACGTACGACATCCTCACCGGTTGATCTTAAGCAACTGCACAGTGTGTCCTGGGGTCAGTTAGTCAAGCGCCATACGCATATGCACCACGACCCCGCCCTGCCCTGCAAAGGAAGATCACATGGCTCACACGCCGCTCCGACTCCGTGCCGCAGCTTCGCTGCTGGCGGCCGCCGCTGTTGCCACCTTGGCCCTGACCTCTGTCGCTTCGAGCAGCGGCGTCGCATCGCCTGAATCAACCCGAGGTTCCGCCGTGACCGCCAACGACACCGACTGGGGATCGCCTGCGCCCGTTTCGCCGGCGGATGAACGTGACACCGACTGGGGATCGCCTGCGCCGACCGTGGTCGTGGCGGCTTCTTTGATGGACAGCGACTGGGGATAGGGAGTGCACGAGGGGAGCGAGGCCGGCAGTCCACGGCCTTGCTCCTCTCGGCCTTCTTCCGGCCCTGGCGGGACATCTGTAGATGAAATGTGCGAGGACAAGCACCATGGGGGTACTGCTGTGACGATTACACCGGAAGGCGTTTCCATTTCGATGGCGCTGCCGAGATCACAGCCGCAGCAGCGTCCCGCCCCCGCCACTGTGCCAACCCGTTGCGCCATCAAGCGCTCGGCACGCTTCGTCGTGAATGCTGACGGCAGCGCCCCGCTTCAGGCACGGGCCGTCGCCCGCTCACTGCTGACCTTGTGTCTCACGAACCCGAATCCCGAGCGGACCATCCGGCGGGTCCAGACGTGCCTGTCCGAACTGGTCGCTGTCGCCTACACCCGGGCACACGACGACACCCTGCTGTGCGCACTCTGGCTGGACACCGAGCACGTCTTCATATCGGTCGAGCACGCCGAGCCCTTGCCCGCCACCCCGGGCGACTGCACCCTTGGTCTGAACGTCGTCAAGACGATCGCCGATGACTACGGCAGCCACGTCCTCGCCGGCGGATACCAGATGTGGGCCGCGATCCGCATGATCTGACGCAGGGTGTTCCCCTGGGGAACACCCTCTGCAAGGGCGGCTCCGGACACGAGCTGACGAGTCCGCATAGACCTTCACCGGGCCATTAGGCATACTGGCAGCAAGCAGCGGAGACCACTCCGCGTACAGGTGTGGAGAGGCCCCCGACATTGCGCCGGGGGCCTCTCTGCTGCGTGGAGCTCTATGCCACGCTGCGTAGGCCCGGGGCGCTGCCAGGCTTCGGCGGCATCTTCTCGTAGCCCGGCACATGGATGGGCGGCGGACCGCCGACTGCGAGCTGCTTGGTCATCTCCGCCTTCAAGTCGTACTCGGACTCGTAGCCGGCGATGGCGGGGTTGAGCGAGTAGCTGTGCCCGCGGCCTTCCGCCGAGCGCAGCACCAGGCCGCGTTCGACAAGGAGTGTCATGGCCTTGCTCATCGCGCTCGGTCCGACTCCGAGAATCGCGTCGATGTCGGTCTGCTTCATCTCCACGTCCCCCCCAGCCTGCTGGAAGCGAACCATCACGGAGAGCACTTTGATCGCCGTCGGTGTCAGCTCCAGCTCGTAGAGCTGACCCAACAGTCCTGTCGTGTTCAGCAGCATGGCATGCATGGCATGAGTCCTCGTGTGTCAGGCGATGTCGGTCTGCGGGAAGAGCGTCAGCTCGGGGTCCAAGTCGTCAGGGAAGCCTGACGCCAGGTGGAGGGCACGGAGTTCGGCGAGGAAGTTCTTCTGCTCCGTACCGTTCCCGTTGTACGCCACCGTGGGATTGAGTTGGTAAGTGCCTCTTTTCTCCAGGCGCAGGAGGTTCTTGTTGCACAGCGCCTTGAGAGGGTGGCCGATGCTCGTGCGCTTCACGCCGATCTCTTCGGCGATCTCGGCGTGTGTCGCCGAGATCAGACCCTTCTTCTGGCGGCCGATCATGTTCGACAGCACTGCGGCCTGCAAGGGGCTGATGATTCGGTGCATCAAGCAGTACGGCAGCACCCGCCGCAGGAAGTAGTTCGAGACGAGGGAGTAGCCCTCTTCTCCCAACATCTCATGCGGTGAGCGTCGGTACACGATGGTCTTGACCTCGTGGATCGGGCCGTTACCGAACTGCTCAGCGATGATCTGGGCCAGGTCATTGTTAGGACCGGGTCCCGCCGGCCTCAGGGCGGTACTGCGAGGTTTTGGCTCAGTTTGCCGGGAACGTAGGGGTCGTGCAGCAGCACCCATGATGATCCTTTCCGGTACAGGTGCCCGGCACTGTACGGCAAAAGTTGCGAGTAGAAGCAACATACGCGCCCGAGAGTTGTCACAGGTTACAACTTTTGCTGTAGCTCATGCTTGCGGGGGTGCGTTGGCGCCCCGAGAGTCACGACGCAGGGTGAGTGAAGCGACGAGCCGTGCTGCGTGGGGGAATGTTGCAGATACTCGCAACTTTCGCTTCCCCGTCACGGTAAGTTGCGAGTATCTGCAACTTTTGCGGGCTCGTGTGGGCGGCCACCGACATTCGGAGAGGCGTAATGTCGGTGGCCGCCGACATTTGCTAAACGAAACATGCAGGTCAGAGGCCCAAAGTTCCCGCATCCCTCTTACTAAAAGGGCCCGTCAGAACTTCCTCGTCTTGCCCACTGTGCTCAACCGTCCCGGTGAACACTCCAACCACCTTCTCCCGGCCCCTGGTTGGCTGCTTTGACATCCGTATGGACGCCTCCTCAGCTGGGCACCGGCGTTCGCTTCTACGCCGATCAACTTAGGCCCAGCGTCCTGGACCTCAGCCACAGAACGTTCACCCTGACGATGCCGGAGCTTGTGATCCGGCGAGGCGGAGGCACCCGCACTCTCACCGGTATCAGCCAAGTTGCTCTGAAGTGAGCGACAACGGCTCGCACATGGGCAGCTACGCTAGTTCCAATGCTTGGGCACTGAGGAGAGCGACTTGCTCCCAAGTGCCGTCACTGCTTCTCGTGCTTCTTCTCGTACGCCGCTGTCGCCAGATCGGCCTGGTACTCGCTCAGCTCCTGGTCGCCGTGGTAGGCGACTGGCAGGTCTTCTTGCGTGTCCCAGATCGCCCAGGGCAATGGGTCGCCTTTGTACCGTTGGCCATCCTGCGGCCGGTACCGAGCTTCGTACCGCGGTTCGGTAGCGTGCCGGTCCGACAACGGGCCGGCGGACTGGAACAGGTCAGTGATCTGCCGCTCGGTATCCGGTGAGGCCGGGTATGGCTCGGCGGACACAGGAGAGTTCGGCGGGGCAGGCCAGAAGTTCGTGTCGATACCCACGGTCAGCAGCTCAGGCAGCGCTGTTCTGGTGCTGCGGGCAAGCAGGTAGGTGGCCTGTTCCTGGCCTGTACCGATGCGGCGTTCGCCCAGCGCGATGTGCATGGCGCGCAGACTCCGGGCGATCCGTGCCGCTTCCTGCTCATCTCCAGCTGCCTGTGCGGTGGCAAGGTGAAGGATGGTTCGCGAGCGCCATGACGCGATGGATTGAGCCTCCGTCATCTGTTGGTCCCTGCGCCGTATCGGAGGGCAAGGGCGGCCTGCCCATAGGTTGTCCGCAACTGATACCGCCATGGCGTCAGCCATCGGTGCAAGTGGTCTCTCAGTACCCTCCCTGGTTGCGGGGTAACCGACCTGCGCCCCTGGTGTCTCCTTACCGCAGGAGACACCGTCCGAACTTGTGCGGGTGCAGCGCTCATCGGTGGGGCACGTCCCGCCGGGTCTGCTGAATCGGGCGCCGGCGTACACGCTTGAACTGAAGCGGCCCTTCCTCGCGACGGACGGTGATCATGCCGCAGCGGCGGCCGGCCCGGAGCAACTTCTCCACCTCGGCCGACGGCAGGCTCATCTGCTGCGCGCTCTCGGCAAGGCACAGCCACGTCTCGAACGGCAACTGGTTGATTCGTTCAACGAAGTGAGCATTCTGCATGAGTGCTTCTCCCCCTGGGTTCTGGTTACGCCGGGTCGCTCGTCCCGGCATCTGGTTGACCAGTGGCGAATAGTGTATGCCAGGTCTGAGAGTCAGAGGGGTGGCCGGATGTGCGCATGGAGCGTTGATTGCTGGGCAGGCGGGGACTCAACGGGCCTATCTTTTTGTAACGCTCGCGTAACGAACGAAATTGAACGCTAGTCTTGTCGCTTCGGTGGTATGGGGGGGAATATCCGAAAACGCCCCGGTTCTAATGGGGGCCAATCCTCTCGGCTGGCGCGAATGAGTCTCTTTGCCTCATTTGTTGATCTTTCGATCACTCGTGCGAACAGAAGGTAGCGCGCTAGTTCTGGCCTGTCGGAAGATGGCATTCCAGAGCGGATCAAAACCTGAGCGAGGCGGTATGCCCCAGACGCCCAGCGCGAACGAAATCACGTCGTGCGACGGTGAGTTCGGGCACCCCTTGGAGGCCGCCGCGGCGTTGGCCGCGCAGGACCCGACCAACAAGGCCGCCCTCGCCGAACTGTTCACCGGCATGTACGAGCCGATGGTGCGCTTCATGCAAGCCCGCATCCAAGACCCGGTCACAGCAGAAGATCTGGCCCAAGAAGTCTTCGTCAAAGTCGTTCAGAACATCCACGGTTACACCGGCGGGGGCATCTTGGCCTGGGTCTGGGCCATCGCCCGCAACGTGTTCAACGACCACTTCCGCCCGATGAGGAACCGCGGGTACGAACAGCCGACCGGCGATTTCTGGCACCTGGACGCCCCCAGCTCCGAGATGGGCCCCGAGGAAACTGCTCAGTGGCGGGAGCTACGCTGCGCGATCAGCAAAAAGCTGGACAAACTTCCCGAACAGCAACGCGAGGTGCTGAGGCTCCGCATTACGTCCGGGCACTCAACTTCCGAGACTGCGGAAATCATGGGCAAGGCAGTGGGTACGATTCGAGTGTTGCAGTGTCGAGCACTCGCAAAGCTGCGAAAGCTCATGCCTGAAGGTGACAGCAACTTGGCCACGTATCTGCTGTCCGCTTCCGATGCGCAGTGGGAAGCGGATGTAATGAACGCAGCACCAGTGATGCTGAGGGAGAAACACGATGCTGGGTCGATGGGATAGCGCCGCAGAGCAGCTTGACCGCTGCTTGTCCGGCGGCGCAGTACCTGACGACCCCGGCATCCGCGGAATGGTCATGGCGGCCAGGGCTCTCGCGCCGCGCCGACCCATCAGCGAGGCCGCTCGTCAGCGCGCCTACGACGCCATGATGCGCGAAGCCGACCGTGGTGCTCGCAAGCCCCTGCATTCCGAATCCTCCGAAGACCTCACCGACCCCGGCGTACACGCGCGGGTCGTAGATGCGGGTCCTGGCCTGCGTCTCGGCATAGCTGACATCGAGGAGGTGGACGACGAGCGCATGGTGCAGATTGCCAAGAACGTCGCCGCGCGCCTGGGGCAGAGCGCGCCGGACCGCAACCAGTGAGCGGTACCACCCAGCAACTGCGCATCCTCGAAGAGGACATGGGCGCGGACGTCATAACCTTCGAGAACCACGAAGAGGGCATCACCTACCTGTTCGTGTGTCCCGACCAGTCCTTCGAGAACGCGGTCAAGAGCATCAGGCGCGTGTGCCCCGAGATGAGCGTGCCGCGAATACAGGCACTCGTCCGTGAGCACTGCAAGCAGATTCGCGAGATGAACGAGCGGCTGGGCACAGATCAGACCGTCCCACGCTTCGAGGCCGCTCCGGACGCCGGCGTTGTTCCTCCCTCCCCGGTGATGAGCGGTGCGCACAGGCGGCCGCGGCCACCACGCTGGGCGCGCATCGCGGCTGTCGCAGCGCCCGCCATCGTGGGCGGAGCTCTCCTCACGCAGTGGCTCCAGCCGTCCGGCAACGGCGCGAAGGCTCCTTCGTCCTCCCCCGCTGCTATCAGCCAAGATGACGTAGTTGCGGACAAGACGTACAGGCTTCCCGACTTCGCCAAGTTCGCCGAGGGCGGGCGCATCCAGTGCGACCCCATCGGGGCGTACGAGGCGAAGTGCGTGGACGAGGACGGCCAGGTGATGACGAGCGAGGCGTCTGTGGGCACCTCGATCGCTTTCACCTTCTCCTATAACTTCGAGAAGGTCGGCTTCCGGATCTTCCCGGACAAAGCTTCGGCCTCCGCCTGGAGTGCGGAGGGTGGCAACAAGGCAATCTTCCAGAACGTCCTTCGCCACGGCCGGGTCGTGCTGTGGGGCACTGACAAAGCACGGCTGCAAGAGTGGAAGCGCATCCTGGTTGAGCAGGACAAGGAAACCAGGGCCGCCAACCATCAAGCGATGTTGAACAGGGTGCCGCTGTCCGCAGTGCCGCGTCTTCCCGACCGGCTTGCCGCCCTGGCGTTCGGCACGCTCAGCGTGACCGAGGAAACGGTGCAGGAGGCTGTTCAGACGGGAAGCACCGAAACTTTGCAGCTCGTGCGAGCTGTGCAGCTTGTGCTGGGCACCGCTGGTGCGAGCGTCCTCGACAATGCGCCGGCAGGTCCGAACGACGCTGTCGCGATCGTTGTGGACGCCTCGCGGCCGCCAGAGGCTACTGACAACAGCCGGGAGGTGAAGAACGAGCCCGTTCCAGCCGCTGTACCTCCTGCTGAAGTTGCTGCCGAGCCGCCCGTGGCCGTTATCCGGGAGCCGGCGCCCAAGCCCGCACCTGCACTGAAACCTGCGCCCAAGCCCAAACCCGCGCCGAAGCCCGCGCCTAAGCCGGAACCTGCGCCCAAGCCGGCGCTGAAGCCTGTGTCTGAACCAGAGCCCGAGCCAGGCCCGAAGTCCACCCCGGAGTCGGAGCCTGCCCAGCCGGAGCCCCAGCCGGAACCCGTCCAGCCGGAGCCGGAGCCCACGGCGGAGCCCGAGCCCACACCTCCGGCCTCAGAGCCCGGACCGGCACTTCCCGTGGAAGCGGTGGCTGACCCTGCTCTCGGACAGCCTGCGGACAGCGAGCTGTTGAGCCTGCCACCCGCATGGGTTGCCGCAGTCTGAACAAACACCTGGGGCCCCGGACTTCGATCCGGGGCCCCAGGTCGTGTGCGCCTGATCAGAACGGCGGCTCGGCCGACACCCACGGGTCATCGGCGACGGAGCGGCCCTGTGCGCCGACTGCGGGGCCCTGCGCCGTGTTCGTCTTGGTGACCTTGGCCGTGGCGTTCTTGAGGCTGGGGCCGACTTCCTCGACGTCCAGCTCGTAGACCGTGCGCTTGACGCCCTCGCGGTCTTC